>NZ_LZJH01000056.1:0-809 GCF_001666745.1 Mycobacterium sp. E2699
GCGAAAACGATAAACGTCTGGGTGAGAAGGTTTTCCAGGAACCACCCGGTGTGAAACGCCACCTCGCCGGCGTGCAGGATGCCGAGCATGAATCCGAAGGTCAAGAAGTCGAACAGCGAGTTGATGGGCCCGAACGTCAGCATGAACCTGCGGATGAAGGCGACGTTCCAGTGCGCCGGCGCATCGCGTTGCTCCTCATCGACGCGGTCGGTGGGGATCGCCAACTGCGAGGCATCGTAGAGCAGGTTGCCCAGCAGGATCTGGCTGGGCAGCATCGGCAGAAACGGCAAGAACGCCGACGCGGCGGCGGCGCTGAAGGTGTTGCCGAAATTGCTCGATGTGCCCATGAACACGTACTTGATGGTATTGGCGAAAATCCTTCTGCCCGTGGCCACCCCGGTGGCCAGCACCCCCAGGTCCTTTTCCAGCAAGACCACGTCGGCCGCGTCCTTGGCCACGTCGGTGGCGCTGTTGACGGAGATGCCCACATCGGCGGCGTGCAATGCCAGCGCGTCGTTGACCCCGTCGCCGAGAAACCCCACCGATCTTCCGGTGCGGCGTGCCGCGGTGATCAGCCGTGCCTTTTGGTCGGGGGAGATGCGGGCGAAGATACTGTGGTCCGCAGCGGCGCGGCCGAATTCGTCGTCATCGAGGCATTCCAGCTGCGCGCCGGTGATCGTGCCCTTGGAGACCAAACCCAGTTCGGCGCAGACCTTTTCGGCCACCCGAGGGTTGTCGCCGGTGGCGATCTTGAGCTCGATTCCCAGCTCGGCCAGCTGTGCCAGCGACTGGCGCGCCGCGGGTTTGGG
>NZ_LZJH01000057.1:0-1316 GCF_001666745.1 Mycobacterium sp. E2699
GCGAAAACGATAAACGTCTGGGTGAGAAGGTTTTCCAGGAACCACCCGGTGTGAAACGCCACCTCGCCGGCGTGCAGGATGCCGAGCATGAATCCGAAGGTCAAGAAGTCGAACAGCGAGTTGATGGGCCCGAACGTCAGCATGAACCTGCGGATGAAGGCGACGTTCCAGTGCGCCGGCGCATCGCGTTGCTCCTCATCGACGCGGTCGGTGGGGATCGCCAACTGCGAGGCATCGTAGAGCAGGTTGCCCAGCAGGATCTGGCTGGGCAGCATCGGCAGAAACGGCAAGAACGCCGACGCGGCGGCGGCGCTGAAGGTGTTGCCGAAATTGCTCGATGTGCCCATGAACACGTACTTGATGGTATTGGCGAAAATCCTTCTGCCCGTGGCCACCCCGGTGGCCAGCACCCCCAGGTCCTTTTCCAGCAAGACCACGTCGGCCGCGTCCTTGGCCACGTCGGTGGCGCTGTTGACGGAGATGCCCACATCGGCGGCGTGCAGGGCCAACGCGTCGTTGACGCCGTCGCCGAGGAAGCCGACCGATCGCCCGTTGCGGCGCAGCGCGGTGATCAGCCGCGCCTTCTGCTCGGGGGAGATGCGCGCGAAGATGGTGTGGTTTTGCGCGGCGTCGACGAACCCGTCGTCGTCGAGGGGTTCCAGCTCGGCGCCGGTGAGAGTGCCCTTGGACGCCAAACCCAGGTCATTGCAGACCTTTTCGGCGACCCGCGGATTGTCGCCGGTGGCGATCTTGAGCTCGATGCCCAGTTCGGCCAGCTGTGCCAGCGACTGGCGCGCCGCGGGTTTGGGTTCGTCGGCGAAGACCAGAAAGCCGGCCAGCGTGAGGTCGTGTTCGTCGTCGGCGGTGAGCTCCGTCAGCTCGGCGGCCGGGCGGGTGGCGACGGCGACCACCCGCCGTCCGGCGGCGAACAAGTCCGCCAGGGTCGCATCCGCGGCCGCCGGCGTCCCGTCGCACCGGTCCAGGACCTGTTCGGGGGCGCCCTTGACGACGAGGAGGCGGTTGCCGTCGTCGTCGACCAACACCGACGTCGCGCGCCGCTCGTGGTCGAACGGCAGCAGCGCGACGCGGCGCACCGCGCCGCCCACCAGTTGCTGTGGCTGCGGGGAGTCCCACAGCGCGGCGTCGAGCGGATTGGCGCTCACCACACCGGATTCCGGGTCGACGTCGGTGGCCAGCAACCCGAGCCGCCGGACCGGCTCGGCCGGCGCACCGGCCGGATCGACCGCGCCGACCAGGCGGATGCGGCCCTCCGTCAGCGTGCCGGTCTTGTCGGTGATCAGGATGTCGATGTCGCC
>NZ_LZJH01000058.1:0-60064 GCF_001666745.1 Mycobacterium sp. E2699
TCCAGCCAGTCCTTGTCGCCGTAACCGCCGCCGATCAGGCCGAGACCCCGGCCGATGCACCGCCGCCGCCAACACCGCCGGAGCCGATCAGCAGGGCGTTGCCGCCGGCTCCGCCGGCACCGCCGCCGGTCCCGCCGGCCCCGCCGGACCCGCCACTGCCCCACAACCAGCCACCGGTGCCGCCGTGGCCTCCCGCTGCGCCGGCGCCCCCGGTCCCACCGACGCCGCCGACGCCGATGAGGCCGGCCGCCCCGCCGGCGCCGCCGGCCTGGCCGGCCGCACCCGAGCCGCCGTTGCCGCCGCGGCCCCACAAGATTCCGCCCGGACCGCCGTTCTGCCCGGTCCCCGCAGCGCCGTCGCTGCCGGGGCCGATCAGCGGGCGTCCCAACAGGGTGTTGGTCGGCGCATTGACGATCCCCAGCACGTCTTGCTCCAGGGTCTGCAACGGCGACGCGTTCGCGGCCTCCGCGGTCGCGTAGCTGCCGGCCGCGTTGCTCAATGCCTGCACGAACTGCGCGTGGAACGCCGCCGCCTGAGCACTGAGCGCCTGGTATTGCGCGCCGTGGCGGGCGAACAGAGAAGCGATCGCCGTCGACACCTCGTCATCGGCCGCAGCCAGCAGACCGGTGGTCGGGATGGCCGCTGCCGAGTTGGCGGAGCTCAACGATGAAGCGATGCCCGCCACGTTCTCCGCGGCGGTGGCCACTGCGTCCGGCACTGCAACCAAAAACGACATCCGACAACCTCCAGGTAGCCCGCCCCGAGAGGATGGTAGTTATCCTCGCCGGCTAAATTCGACACGTTTCTAATAATTCAAAGCTGTTTCCCAGCAGCGGCTAAACGGGGAAACATATTGTCGACCCGTTGGTGGCGCCCAGGCGAACCGGAGGTAACGAGCGTCGTGGCCCCGTTGCTCACGGCATGCAGCGGCTTCCTGCTCGCCGTCTTGTGGATGGATCTGATCTTCGACGTCCAGGTCGTCAAATACCGAAGCGCGCGTGAGGAATTGCCCGAGCCGGTGCTCGCCTCCATCGCGGCTTACTACCATCGCGCGACGACCGCGTCGCGACCGATGAGCCACCTCATCGCCCTCGTCATGCTGATCTTGTTGGCGGCGTTGGGGTTTCAGGCCGCTCGGGGTCACGACCCGGCATGGGTGCCGGCGATATCGGCGGCGCTCGCCGGGGTGCCGATGGTCCTTGCCCTGACGCACACGGTCCCGAGCGCCGTTCGGCTCGGGCATCGCGCGGACGAACGGGCCGAACAAAGCCGTCTGGCGCGAGCCATCTGCCGCGATCATCTGGTCTGCTTCGCGGGAATGCTGGCGTTCCTCTTCGTATGGATAGCGCGCGCGTCGAGCTGACACCCTGTAGTGCCGACGCGCTGGTGCGGGGCGGCTTTCCACGTCAACGAGTGCCGTACTAAACTAGAACACGTTTCAGTTCGGCGAGCGCCCCAGGAGTAGGCATGCACACCGCGATTTGCGACGAGCTTGGCATCGAGTTCCCGATCTTCGCCTTCACCCACTGCCGCGATGTCGTGGTCGCTGTCAGCAAGGCCGGTGGTTTCGGCGTGCTCGGCGCCGTGGGCTTCACGCCCGAGCAGCTGGAGATCGAGCTCAACTGGATCGACGAGAACATCGGCGACCACCCCTACGGCGTCGACATCGTGATCCCCAACAAGTACGAGGGCATGGACTCCCACCTGTCCGCGGAGGAGTTGGCCGACACGCTGCGCAAGATGGTCCCGCAGGAGCACTTGGACTTCGCCAAGAAAATCCTGGCGGACCACGGTGTACCCGTGGAGAACGCGGACGAGGACACCCTGCAGTTGCTGGGCTGGACGGAGGCGACCGCCACCCCGCAGGTCGAGATGGCGCTGAAGCACCCGAAGGTGCGGATGATCGCCAACGCGCTCGGCACTCCCCCGGCCGACATGATCAAGCACATCCACGAAACCGGTCGCAAGGTGGCCGCGCTGTGCGGTTCGCCCTCGCAGGCCCGCAAGCACGCCGACGCCGGGGTTGACATCATCATCGCGCAGGGCGGCGAGGCCGGCGGCCACTGCGGCGAGGTGGGCTCAATTGTCTTGTGGCCGCAGGTCGTCAAGGAGGTCGCGCCGGTGCCGGTGCTGGCGGCCGGCGGCATCGGCAGCGGTCAGCAGATCGCGGCGGCGCTGGCGCTGGGCGCCCAGGGAGCGTGGACCGGCTCCCAATGGCTGATGGTCGAGGAAGCCTCGAACACCCCGGTTCAGCAACAGGCGTACGCCAAGGCGAGCAGCCGTGACACCGTCCGGAGTCGGTCGTTCACCGGCAAGCCGGCCCGGATGCTGCGCAACGACTGGACCGAGGCGTGGGAGCAGCCGGACAACCCCAAGCCGCTCGGTATGCCGTTGCAGTACATGGTTTCCGGCATGGCGGTGCGCGCCACCAACCGTTACCCGAACGAAACCGTCGACGTCGCGTTCAACCCGGTCGGTCAGGTGGTCGGGCAATTCACCAAGGTGGAGAAGACGGCGACCGTCATCGAGCGGTGGGTGCAGGAGTACCTCGAAGCGACCAACCGGCTGGACGAACTGAACGAGGCCGCCACGGTCTGACGACTACTCGTCGACTTCGTCCACGTCCTCGCGCCCGGTGAAGATTTCCTTGGTGCGGTCCACCGCATAGGTGCCGATGTCGATCGAGTTCTGGACGATGCCGCTGGCACCGCCGGCGACGTCACCCCGGATGATGTCGCCGGCGTGTTCGACGATGTCCGAAGCCTTGTCCACGGCATTCGTCGCGATGTCCTTGACCGCGTCGACCGCATCCCTGGGATTGAAGCCCATCGGAGTCCCCTTTCGTTGCAACGCCTTTGACCCGACTCTAGACGTGGGGTCTGGATGTCAGTAGTTGACCAGGGTGCGCCAGTAGTCCTCGGGAATCTCGGCACCGGAGCGCAATACCCGCGCCAGTCCGATGGCCATCGCGATGCCGAGCAGGCCCAGCCACAGCCCGGCCAGCCCGATGACACCCCACAGCGCGGCGGTGACGGCCGGCCACGGCGACAGCACCGCAAGCACCGGCGCGAAGAAGAAGCCGGCCCCGATGTACCACGCCGAGCCGGCCCGATCGGACGCCAGGACGAAGCGCAGCCAGCGTGGGATCGGGGCGGCGGGCCGGGTGGCGCTCATCGACCGTCCCCTCACGAAGAGGGAGGGAAGAACCCCGCCCCGGTGAACCAGCCCTCTTGCCAGCCCTGGTCGCCCAGGCACAGCATGGGCAGCCCGCGATCCGACTGCGCGGCCGCCTGCGGGCCCGGGCACTTCGCGCCGGCCTGCTGTACGCCGTAGAGCGGATAGGAGATGACCCAGTAGCCGGTGGTGGCCGCGGGGAACTGGTTGGGCGGCGGGAAGTGGCAGGCCTCGGCCTGGCCGCTGGGCCCGCGCCCGAAGATGAAGCGCTCGTAGTTGTCGCACGGCGCGCCCAGGGAGGCCTGGTAATTCATGTTGGGCACGTCGCCGTTGTACTGCGGATCGGCTGCCGCACACGGCGCCACGCCGATCGTGATGCCCGCTACGGAAGCGGCGCTGAGCAGTTGCCGAATCATGTTCCACCCCGCTTGTCGCCTGTGACCTGCATCAAAGCATATCGATTGCGCCGCTGGCCACAAGGTGGTTTGCCGGGACGGTCAACGGCGCCGGTACGTACAGATCAGCACGCCGGTGCCCGTCGTCGTCGCCGACACCAGCTCCAGCGCGCGGGCCCGGCCGTCCCGGGCGCGCAGCTCGCGTATCGCGCCGATCGCGTCGTCGGGCGGCAGCAGCATCGAGCCGGGCCAGCTCAAGTCGTCCCGGCCGAGCGTGCGCGAAGCGACGTACTCGGGGATCTCGTTCATCCGGTCGGCGAACGGATCGCCTGCGAGCGTTGGCCAGACCGCGGCCATGCCGGCCCAGGTGCGGCGGCCGAACAGCAACGCCTCGGTGTCGGCCATCGTTTCAGCGACGGCCGGTCCCATGGTTTCCGGTTCGAAGTACGGTATGGACCAGCCCCCGTGGGCAATCCTGCGTCGGTGTCCTCACCCTGGCCGCCCGGGGCCTGGACGACGCCATCCAGGCTCATGAAGTCGCTCAGAACAATGCGCATGCCCATACGGACCGGATGGCTGCCCTGAAACTCATCGGCACTGAACACGTTGCAATTCGGGCCGTCTATCTTGCCGCGAACCTTCCCAACCGTGGTGCAGCAATGGTTTCCTTAGCACAAGGACGCCTAGACGAATTCGTATCGAGGAGTGCGCCATGTCAACCGCAGAGCCGACGGCCAAGCCCAATCTGCCGCCCGGATTCGATTTCACCGACCCGGACGTCCACGCCGAGCGGTTGCCGGTGGAAGAGCTGGCCGAGCTGCGTCGCACCGCGCCGATCTGGTGGAACGAGCAGCCGCTGGGGGCGGGCGGATTCGACGACGGCGGCTTCTGGGTGGTCACCAAGCACAAGGACGTCAAAGAAATTTCGCTGCGCAGCGACGTCTTCTCCAGCCTGCAGAAGACCGCGCTGCCGCGCTACAAGGACGGCACGGTCGGCGAGCAAGTCGAACGCGGCAAGTTCGTCCTGCTCAACATGGATGCCCCCCAGCACACCCGGTTGCGCAAGATCATCTCGCGCGCCTTCACTCCCCGCGCCATCGAGCGCCTCCGTGGTGACCTCGCCGAGCGCGCCCGGCGCATCGTCGAGGAAGCGGCCGCCCAGGGTCGCGGCGACTTCGTGGAGCAGGTCTCCTGCGAGCTGCCGCTGCAGGCGATCGCCGGCCTGATGGGTGTGCCACAGGAGGAGCGCAAGAAGCTCTTCCACTGGTCCAACGAGATGGTCGGCGACCAGGACCCCGAATTCGCCAACAACGACGCCATCACCGCCTCCGTCGAACTGATCATGTACGGCATGCAGATGGCCGCCGACCGGGCGAAGAACCCGGGGGAAGACCTCGTCACCAAGCTGGTCCAGGCCGACATCGACGGCCACAAGCTGTCCGATGACGAGTTCGGCTTCTTCGTCATCCTGCTGGCGGTGGCCGGCAACGAGACCACCCGTAACTCCATCACCCAGGGCATGATGGCCTTCACCGACTTTCCCGATCAGTGGGAGCTGTTCAAGAAGGAGCGTCCCGCCACCGCGGCCGACGAGATCGTCCGGTGGGCCACCCCGGTCACCTCGTTCCAGCGCACCGCGCTGGAGGACTACGAACTTTCCGGCGTGCAGATCAAGAAGGGGCAGCGGGTGGTGATGGTCTACCGCTCCGCCAATTTCGACGAGGAAGTGTTCGACGACCCGTTCACCTTCAACATCCTGCGGGACCCCAACCCGCACGTGGGATTCGGCGGCACGGGTGCGCATTACTGCATCGGGGCAAACCTGGCGCGGATGACGATCGACCTGATGTTCAACGCGATCGCCGACGGCATCCCCAACCTGGAGTCGATCGGAAAGCCCGAACGGCTGCGGTCGGGCTGGCTCAACGGGATCAAGCACTGGCAGGTCGACTACCACACCGCCGACGCGACGAAATGACCTGTCGCGCACTAGGCTAAGCGGATGCCGACACATCGAGCCGTCCAAATTCAGTCCGTGGGCGGGCCGCTGGAGCTTGCCGAAGCAGACACTCGGGCGCCGGGGCGCGACGAAGTGCGGATAGCCGTCACCGCCTGCGGCGTGTGCGGAACCGACCGCGCCTTCGTGCACGGCGGCTTCCCGAACATGTCGTGGCCGCTGACCCCGGGACACGAAATCGCCGGAACCGTCGCCGAACTCGGCGAGGGGGTCGACGATTTCGCGGTGGGCGATCGCGTCGCGGTCGGCTGGTTCGGCGGCTGCTGCTACCACTGCGACCCGTGCCGCAAGGGCATTTTCATCCACTGCGTCAACGGCAAGGTGCCGAGCTGGCACTACCCCGGCGGCTACGCGGAATCGGTGACCGTGCCGGCCAACGCGCTGGCCCGGATCCCGTCGGAGCTCACCGACGCGGAAGCCGCCCCCATGGGTTGCGCCGGCGTCACGACCTACAACGCGCTACGCCACACCAAGGCGTTGCCCGGTGACCGGGTGGCGATCCTCGGCGTCGGCGGGCTCGGCCACCTCGGCGTGCAGTTCGCCCGCGCGATGGGGTTCGAAACCATCGCGATCGCGCGCGGCACCGGTAAGGCCGAGGACGCAAAGAAATTGGGCGCCCATCACTACATCGACTCCACCGGCCGTGACGTCGCCGAGGCGCTGCAGGCACTGGGCGGGGCGACGGTCGTCCTGGGCACCGCCGGCAACTCCCAGGCCATGGCCGACACGGTCGGCGGGCTGGCGCCGCAAGGCGAGCTGGTGACCATCGGGGTGACCCCGGACCCGCTGCCCATCAGTCCCGTTCAGCTGATCACGCCGGGGCTCAGCATCGTGGGCCACCCCTCCGGCACGGCCAAGGACGTCGAGGACACCATGCATTTCGCGGTCCTGTCCGGTGTCCGGGCGTGGGTCGAGGAGTTGCCGCTGTCGCGGGCCGCCGAGGGCTACGCGGCGCTGGAGCAGGGCAGAGCGCACTACCGCACCGTTTTGACGATGTGACTACAGTCGGTCTGTGACCGACCTCTGGACCCTCACCCCGGCTGACGGTGAATTGTTGATCCGCACCGGCGTCACCGGCCGGGCGGCGCGGATGGGCCATCGGCTCACCGTCGCGATGACGCGCTGGGAGGCCACCGTGGCGTGGGCCGGCGCGGAGCCGGTTACCGCGGAACTGACGGTCGAGGTCGATTCGTTCGAGGTGCTGCGCGGCGAGGGTGGGGTCAAAGGCCTGTCCGGGCCGGAGAAGATGTTGGTGAAGTCGAACGCGCTGAAGTCGTTGGACGCCAACCGCTATCCCGAGATCCGCTTCGCGGCGGACGCCATCGACAGGACTGACGACGGCTATCGCCTGACCGGAAAGCTGCACGTCCACGGCACATCGCGAAAGCACGTCATCGAGATGCGCACAGAGGATCTCGGCGACGCGTGGCGAATGTCGGTCGAATCCACCGTTCGGCAAACTGATTACGGCGTCAAGCCCTACTCGCTGCTGATGGGTTCGGTGAAGGTGGCCGACGAGGTGTCGGTGTCCTTCACCGCGGTGCACCCCAAGGCCTGAGCGCTGCGCCGAGACATGAGCCGTTGCGATTCGCGCGCGGCGTTTCTTCTCGACTGGTTATGTGTCGCGGAGTGAAATGCCTTAAGGCTGGGGCGGCGCCGGATCACCGGCGTCGCCGGGGATGTGATCGAGCACCCGGGTCAAGTAGGGCTGGCGGGCGCTCGCGTCCGGCTGCGGATCGGCCGGCGCGTTCTCCTGCCGCCCCTGGCCGACCGACTCGGGGACGGGCTCGCCCGCGGGCGCCTTGGGCTGCGGCGCGAGCGGATTCGCCTCCGGGGGTGGCGCGACGGACGGCGCGACGGCCTCGGCGATCTGCGGGGGCGGCGCGTGTACGACGCGTTTCGCCGGCGCCGACTCGCTGGTCGGGGCGAGCTGAATGCCCAACGCCAGCGACAGCGAGGACACGAAAGTGATTGCGCCGGCGGCCAAGGCCGTCGCGGCGCCGGTGTAGGACAACCGCCGGGGCCGGGCCGCGGGGGCGGCGGAGGGCTCGCCGACGTGTGCCACGACCAGCTGTTCGTCGGTGAACTCGGTGCTGTCGGCCGCGGCCAGCGCCGCGCCCCGCGCGATGGTCACCTGGGCCATCGTCTGAGCGAAAACCGGTACGGGCAAAGCCTTTTCGAGCTGCCAGGAGAACCCGTTGATGTCGGCGTCCGCGCCGACGATCACCACTCCGCCGGGGCGCCAGCCACTCGGTCGGTCGAACATGCCGCCCAGCCACGACGTCAGCCCGTCGAAGCCGCCGCGCACGTGCTTGACGGCGGTTTGCGTCTCGCCGTCGTGGGTGTCGACCATGACGACCGTCGCGGACTCGTGCTCGACGATGCAGACGGCCGTCTGCTCGTAACCGATGACCGGCGCGATCGCGCGCGCGAGGGTCTCGACAGCCTCGAGCAACCGGACCGGCACGACGTTGTCCAGGCCGGCGTCGGTCAGCGCCTCGAGCACCAGTGCCGCCTGAGCGGACGCATCGTCGCTCCAGGTCAGCCCGATGACACGGACCCGACGCTCGCTCGCGGCTGCCGACTCGTCGACCCGCAGTACCTCGTCTGCCACCAGTTCGGCGGTGCCCAGGGCGCGCACCCCACGACCGGCCCGCAGAACCAATTCCCGGTGGTCGAGGATCGTGCCGTCTGCCCGGTGTCCCTCGGCGAGAACCCAACCGAGGGTCGTCGGCGTCAGCGATAGCCCCAGTACCGTGTCCAAACTTGCACCTCTCGGCCCGGACCTCCGTCGCCCTCACCCGCGTTTGCGCACCAAAAGCTCGCTGGCACGGCAGTTCGTGAGGGCCGGAACGGACCGGAATGTGTGGTCTCCATCGGCTTGCTTCGTCAGAGCCTACGCGTTCCGCGCAAGTTCGGCTGCCCCGGTATTGAATCCACGTTGAACGCGCAGGCCACGCGCCCGGAAGCGGCCCGGTGTGGCACCACGAGGGGCCGGCGCGAGGCCGTGCCCGCTCCCGCGCTTGCGTCGTCCACCCCGTTGGCCACAATGCGAAATTCGGTCGGAAACCGATATGAAAGCGAGACACCACCGCGTCCCAATCGACATTTCGCCGAATTACCCGGTAAATTCCAGCTGAGACCGCCATCACATAAGGACAAGGGGCTGGTATGACAGACGTGAGCGAGAAGATCCGGGCCTGGGGGCGCCGGCTTTTGGTCGGAGCAGCTGCGGCTGTCACCCTGCCGGGCCTGATCGGTCTTGCCGGCGGCGCGCCGACCGCGGGGGCGTTCTCGCGCCCGGGTTTGCCGGTCGAGTACCTACAGGTGCCGTCCGGGGCGATGGGCCGCAACATCAAGGTCCAGTTCCAAAGCGGCGGCAACGGCTCCCCGGCGGTGTACCTGCTGGACGGGCTGCGTGCGCAGGACGACTACAACGGCTGGGACATCAACACCCCGGCGTTCGAGTGGTACTACAAGTCGGGCCTCTCCATCATCATGCCGGTCGGCGGGCAGTCCAGCTTCTACGCCGACTGGTACGGTCCGGCGTGCGGTAAGGCCGGGTGCTCGACCTACAAGTGGGAGACCTTCCTCACCAGCGAGCTGCCGCAATGGCTGAACGCCAACCGCAGCGTCAAGCCCAACGGCAGTGCCGCGGTCGGCATCTCCATGTCCGGCTCGTCGGCGCTGATCCTGGCCGCCTACCACCCCGGACAGTTCGTCTACGCGGGCTCGCTGTCGGCCCTGATGGACCCGTCCTCGGGGATGGGGCCCAGCCTGATCGGTCTCGCCATGGGTGACGCCGGCGGCTACAAGCCGGACGCAATGTGGGGTCCGTCGAGCGACCCCGCCTGGCAGCGCAACGACCCGACGATTCAGATCCCCAAGCTGGTCGGCAACAACACCCGCCTGTGGATCTACTGCGGCAACGGCACGCCGTCGGAGCTGGGCGGGGCCAACATGCCCGCCGAGTTCCTGGAGAACTTCGTGCGCAGCAGCAACCTGAAGTTCCGCGACGCGTACAACGCGGCCGGCGGCCACAACGCCGTGTTCAACTTCGACGCCAACGGAACCCACAGCTGGGAGTACTGGGGAGCGCAGCTCAACGCCATGAAGCCCGACCTGCAGGGCAGCCTGGGCGCCACTCCCGGCGGCGGCGGATAACCACCCGCCCCAACCTGAGGTCGCTGCTGCGCCCGACGACCACGTCGGGCGCAGCAGCGCGTCAAGGGGCCCTGAGCCGGTCGGTGACGTCGGCCCACGCCGTGGAGTCGCTGCGGTGGTCGTTCATGTTCCGGCACTGGCCGTAGACGCGCAGGACGCCGAGGCTCGGCTCTTCGCTCTGCAGATAGACGATCATCGTGACCTCGTCCTTGGTGAGGGACTCGGCGAACGGATGATCGTTCGGCGGCAGGCCGTGGGCCCAACCGTGGTCGGCCAGTGTGGCCGCGATCTTCGGGAAGTAGGCGTCGGGCCGGGCGGCGGCGGGCAGCGCGAAGGTCAGATAGATCGCGCCCTGATACGGCGGGTCGTCCCGGTCTTTGCACGACATCAGCGTGTAGCCCGCCGACGCCGTCTGCAGTCCGGTCAGCGCCACGATCTGTTGGGCCGACTCGACCACCTGAGCCCGGGACTGGTCGTCGCTGACCGGCTGGGCGGGATGGTCCAGGACGTCGGAGGGGGTCGTGTGCAGCCGGTCCACCGCCAGGAAAGCTCCCCCGAGCAGTAGCGAGGCCGTCAGCGCGGCGCCGATCAGCGCGCGAACCTGCGCCGAACGCAACCATTCGACGCGTTTGTCCCCATCCTCACGGGGGCGGCGGTTCTCGGCGGCCGAGGACATCAGTGGCATCAGCGGCCAGGCTAACCCCGCACAACGGGGGCGTCGGGTCAGAATCATGGTCATGCGTTGCGCTGTCGGCCTGGTCGGCTGTGTGGTGGCGGCGATCCTGCTCGCGACGCCTGCGCGGGCCGATCCCACCGGCGCGCTGACCGAGCTGGTCGACACGGCCGCACAACGGCTACAGATCGCCGAGCCGGTGGCGGCGTTCAAGTGGAATACGCACGGCGCCATCGAGGACCCGGACCGCGTCCGGGAGGAGCGCGCGCAGGAGCGCGCCGAGGCCGAAGCCGCCCGCGTCGACCCCGAGTACGTCGCCCGGGTGTTCGGCGATCAGATCAACGCCACGGAGGCAATCGAATACAGCCGGTTCGCGGGATGAAAGCTGCATCCGGCCGGCGCGCCGACCGCCGCGCCGGACCTGTCGGCGTCGCGGTCGGCCATCGACGGCTTCAACCGGACGATGCTGGCCCAGATCGTGGCGCACCGGGACCTGTTGCGCTCGCCGGACTGCGGCCCGGAAATCGACGCCGCCAGGGGCCACGTGATACGCGCCCGAGGCCTGGATGACCTTTATCAACAAGCGCTTTCGCTGGCGACTCAGTCGTATTGCCAGGGCTGACTTATTTAATTCTCACCGTTTTCTAAAGCTGCAAATCCGCTGCTCACGGAGCCGATTTCGCTGCTAGAGGGCCTATCTCGCGACATTTTCGAATCGGTAACGCTTTGGACACGCCCCGCGAAATGCCTGGCATGAGAAAACTCTGCAAGCCTCTCGTCAAGTCCGCGATGGTCGGTGGGTTGGTTGCAGCGTCGCTGACTTCCTCCACCGGTGTGGCCAACGCCGTCCCCAACGCCGTCCCCACGACCCCCAACTGGGACGCGATCGCGCAATGCGAGTCCGGTGGCAACTGGCAGGCCAACACCGGCAACGGCGAATACGGTGGGCTGCAATTCAAGCCGGGTACCTGGACCCAGTACGGCGGTGTCGGTAACCCGGCGGCCGCGTCCAGGGAGCAACAGATCGCCGTGGCCAACCGGGTCTTCTCCCAGGACGGGCTGGAGCCGTGGCCGAAATGCGGCAGCGCCTCGGGCCTTCCCATCGCGTGGTATTCGCACCCCGCACAGGGCATCAAGCAGATCATCAACGGCCTGATTCAGGCGGCGGTGCCGCACTGATCGGTTCGGGCCGCGCTCTTTTGACCCGGCGCCAAGCTGTGTTTGGATCAGGCCATGGAAGGTTCGGCGACTGTTCACATGGCCGCGCCGGCGGACAAAATCTGGGATCTCATCGCGGACGTTCGCAACACCGGACGGTTCTCCCCCGAAGTCTTCGAGGCCGAGTGGGTGGGCGGCGCGACCGGCCCCGCGCTCGGCGCGAAATTTCGCGGGCACGTCCGGCGAAACGAGTTGGGACCGGTGTACTGGACGACGTGCGAGGTGACCGCGTGCGAGCCCGGCCGCGAATTCGGGTTCGCGGTGATGCTGGGCGACAGGCCGGTCAACAACTGGCACTACCGGTTGGCGCCCAGCGGCGGCGGCACCGACGTGACGGAGTCCTTCCGGCTCACCCGCGCCCTGGCTCGGCCTCTACTGGTTGTTGGGCGGATTCCTGCGCAGGCGACGCAACGTCCGTGACATGACCAAAACCCTGAACCGCATCAAAGACGTGGTCGAGGCGGGCTGACGCGTCGTGCAATCGGTCTTCATCACGGGCGCGGGCAGCGGCATGGGCCGCGAGGGTGCGAAGCTCTTCCACGCCAAGGGCTGGCGGGTCGGCGCGGTGGACCGCAACGAAGACGGCCTGGCGACGCTGGGCGCGGAGTTGGGTGAAGATCGGCTGTGGACGCGCGCGGTCGACGTGACGGACAAGGCCGCCCTGGACGGCGCCCTGGCCGACTTCTGCGCGGGCAACGCCGGTGGCGGGCTCGACATGATGTGGAACAACGCCGGCATCGGCGAATCGGGCTGGTTCGAGGACGTGCCCTACGACGCCGCGATGCGCGTGGTCGAGGTCAACTTCAAGGCGGTGCTCACGGGCGCCTACGCCTCGCTGCCCTACCTGAAGAAGAGGCCGGGCAGCCTGATGTTCTCGACGTCTTCGTCCTCGGGCACCTACGGCATGCCGCGCATCGCGGTCTACTCGTCGACCAAGCACGCGGTCAAGGGGCTGACCGAGGCGCTGAGCGTGGAGTGGCAGCGACACGGCGTGCGGGTCGCCGACGTGCTGCCGGGTCTGATCGACACGGCGATCCTCACCACCACCACGAACCACTCCGACGACGGCGGTGGGGCGGTGTCCGGCGAGGAACTTCGCGCGCGGGCACCCAAGAAGGGCATGATGCGCCTGATGCCGGCGAGCAGCGTTGCGGAGGCGGCGTGGCAGGCCTACCACGACCCGAAGCGATTGCACTGGTACGTGCCCAAAAGCATTCGGCTCATCGACCTGCTGAAGGGGCTGAGCCCGGAGTTCGTGCGGGGCCGCATCGCCAAGTCCCTGCCGGCGCTGATGCCCAAGCGGCAGTGAAGGAGATCGCCTGATGCAAAACCGTTGGCTCGCAGCTGTTTTCATCCTGATCGCCGCCGCCGGCGTCGCGGGATGCGGGCAGGCGCAGACGATGCCCCGCAAGGCGGCCCGTGTCACCATCGACGGCACCACCCGCACGGCGCGGCCGGCGGCGTGCAGCCAGATCCAGTCGTATCGCACCATCGACATCGGCGACGAGAACGGCCACGTCGAAGCGGTCGTCGTGCTCAGCGGCTACCGCGTCATCCCGCAGTGGGTCAAGATCCGCAACGTCGACGGGTTCACCGGCAGCTACTGGCTGGGCGGGGTGGGAGATGCGCACGCCGACGTCACCAACAGGGCCTACACCATCACCGGCAGCGCCTACGGAATCAGCAGCAGCAATCCCGACAAAACGGTGACCACGGACTTCAAGATCACGGCCGAGTGCTGAGCCCTCCGAGGGTTGCGGCCTAGGCTGGTCGAAGACCACGGTGAGGGAGGACCGGTGAAGGACAGATTGCACTGGTTTGCGATGCATGGCTTCGTGCGGGGTGTCGCCGCGATCGGTGTGCGGCGGGGCGACCCGCAGGCGCGGTTGATCGCCGACCCGACGGTGGCCAGGAATCCGGCGCCGTTCTACGAGCAGATGCGCGCCCTGGGCCCGCTGGTGAAGGGCCGCGTCAACTACCTCACGACCGACCACGCCCTGGCGCACGAGTTGCTGCGATGCGACGACTTCCGCGTGGTGAACATGGGCTCGAACCTGCCGGCGCCCCTGCGCTGGCTGGAACGCCGCACCAGCGACCGCCTGTTGCACCCGTTGCGGGCGCCGTCGCTGCTGGCGGTCGAACCGCCGGACCACACCCGATATCGCAAGACGGTGTCGGCCGTGTTCACGCCCAGGGCGGTCGCGGCGCTGCGTGACGGCGTCGAGCAGACCGCGACGAAACTCCTGGACCAGCTGGAGGGCGGATCCGGCGTCGTCGACGTCGTCGGACGGTACTGCTCGCAGCTTCCGGTGGCGATCATCAGCGACATCCTGGGCGTGCCCGAACGGGACCGCTCGCGCGTGCTGGAGTTCGGCGAGCTCGCCGCGCCGAGTTTGGACATCGGATTGCCGTGGTGGCAGTACCAAACGGTGCAGAAGGGCATCGCCGGGTTCAACGCCTGGCTCGCCAACCACCTCGATGCGTTGCGGCGTGCGCCGGGCGACGACCTGATGAGCCAGTTGATCCGGACGGCCGAAAGGGGTTCTCCCGAAACGCGTCTCGACCGGGCCGAACTGCAGGGGATCGCCGGCCTGGTGTTGGCCGCCGGGTTCGAGACCACGGTGAACCTGCTGGGCAACGGGATCCGGATGCTGCTGGACGCGCCCGAGCATCTCGACACCCTGCGCCGACGTCCCGAACTGTGGCCCAACGCCGTTGAGGAGATCCTGCGGCTCGAGTCGCCGGTGCAGCTCACCGCTCGCGTCGCGCTCCGGGATGTCGAGGTGGCGGGCATGCGGGTCGCGGGCGGCGATCTGGTGGTGATCTACCTGGCCGCGGCCAACCGGGATCCGTCGGTCTTTCCCGACCCGCACCGCTTCGACATCGAAAGGTCAAACGCGGGAAGGCATCTCGCGTTCTCCGGCGGCCGTCACTTCTGCCTCGGGGCCGCGCTGGCGCGCGCGGAGGGAGAAGTCGGGCTGCGAACGTTCTTCGACCGTTTTCCGCAGGCGCGGGTGGCCGGCAGCGGAAGCAGGCGCGAGACCCGGGTGCTGCGGGGTTGGTCGACGCTGCCGGTGACCCTGGGGCCGGCGCGGTCGATGGCTCGGGTCGAGGCTTAGCGGCGACCGCAAGCGCGGCGCAGCCGGGCGCGGCGGGTTGCCACCGTTGACGCTCAGCGGCGGCGGCGCCGTCGCCTGGTGGGCCAGGTTCGGTTGCCGGAACAGGCCGCAATCAGCGCGGCGGGGCTCGCGGTCACCCCGACGAGGGCCAGCCTTCGGATGGCCTCGCGCCGGGTCAGCAGGCGGTCGACCTGATGGTCCCCGGCCTCCTCGGGGGTATCGCGCTGCACGGTCACGTCGCCAAGTATGCGGCAAAGTCGTGGTCAGCACCGTGATTTCCGACCGCATGGTCGACGCCTAGGGATCCTCGCGAAAGGAACTGCGTCGCCACCGCAGCGTGCCCGACGCGACGATGATCACGGCGGGCAACGTACCGGCCCCGAAAATCGCGAATTGCCAGGCCCACCCGATCGCTTTGCTGCGAAACTCTTCGTCGTGGTAAACCTCCTCGCGCGCGGGCGTTAGGGCGACGCAGCCGCGGGTCTTGGCCCACCACTCGTCGCGCACCAACTGGTACCCGTGGGCGTCGACCCAGCCGCTGCAGTCCCGGCTGGTCTCCCAGTAGCCGAAGGCGAGCGCTCCGCAACCGCCGGCCACGACGCCGAGGAGTGCAACGGCGATCAGAACCCGGACGCGCGGGCTCACCATTGCCCGGCCAGGTAGCGGCCGAGCCAATCCAGCAACCGCCGCCACGCGTCGGCCGACGCGGTGGCGTTGTAGCGCGGGCCGGTGTCGTTGAAGAACGCGTGGTCGGCGCCCGGCTCGACCACGATCTCGTTGACCAGCCCGGCGCGGTCGAGGGCCGCCTTGGCGGCAGGTTGCGAACTTGTGACCCGGGAGTCCTGCGCGGCATAGATCGCCAGCACCGCGGCCTTGGATCCGGTGAAGTCCGGGTTGGCCGGCAACGGACCGTAGAACGGCACCGCGGCCGAGACGCCCGGCGCGCCGGAGGCCAGCAGTTGCCACACCAGTCCCCCGCCGAAGCAAAAGCCGACCACCGCGACCTTCTGCCCCGGCGCGCGCAGCTTCAGTTGCGCGACGCCGGAATTCAGGTCATGGGTGAACCGTTCCGGCGGGATCTTGCCCAATGCGGCGGTCGCCTGCGCCGGGTCGGCGAAGGTGGCCGTCCCGCCTTCCTCGGACAACAGGTCGATCGCCAGCGCGGAGTGGCCCGCCCCGGCCAGCCGGCCCGCCACCGACAGCACCCAATCGGTCAATCCCCTGTTCTCGTGAACGACGAGCACGCATCCCTTCGAATCGGGCGCCTGGGCCCAGGCGCCCTGCAGCGGGCCCTGTGGCCCGGCCCAGGTAATCGGCGCGGTCGGCAGCGCATTGGCCGCGCCGGGCGGTTGCGTTGCGCCAGTTGGACTTTCGACGACGGTCGGTTTGGCGTGCTCGGCCGCCCCGTCCGGCTTGGAGCAGGCCACGATGAGCTCGCCGGCGGCCGCGGCGCCGACCCCGAGCAGGGCGAGCCGTCGCACCGCTTCGCGCCGGGTGAGCAGTCCGTCGACGTGGTCGGTCGCGATTTCTTCGGCGAGGTAGCGGTTCAGCGCGGTCACCCTCAGCAGTATCCGCCGCCGAGCTGTGGTTGACACGCGTTGAGCAACCGGGTTTATTTGCCGCTATGACTGAAGTCTCTGCGGTTTCCCCGGTCGCTGTCGAGGACGTCGTCGTCGGGATGTGGCAAGCGCTTTCGCGGCGGGACTGGGATGCGGTCAAGACGTTCTTGGCCGACGACTGCCTCTACGTCGACATGCCGGTCCCCGCATTGTCGGCGCGCGGTCCCGAAGACATCGTGAAGCGGCTCAAGATGGGCCTCGAGCCGCTGGCGGCCTACGAGAACCACGACGGCGTGCTGGTGTCCAACGGCTCGGACGTCATCTACGAGCACTCGGAGACTTGGACTTTCGCGTCTGGTGAGCAGGGCGTGCTGAGATTCGTCACGGTGCACAAGGTCGTCGAACGAGACGGGGAGCCGAAAATCGCCGTCTGGAAAGACTATTGGGACATGCAAAGCCTCGTCAGCTTCGCGCCGCCGAACCACTTCGAGGCTCTTGCGACGGCCGACACCAGCTGGGTGTTTGACGCGTCCGAGTTGGTCTGACGGATCCCTGCGGCGCCGCCGAGCCGATCAGAGGCGCTCCATCAGGCGGGACATCAGCTCCGCCTCCAGATAGCCGGCCTCGTGGAGCGGGTACAGCCGCGGCGGCTCGGACGGCCCGAAGTGGATATGCGCGATCGCCGTCATGAACGATCCGCCCGGCCACGGGTGATGCGCAGCCGCGGACTGGGCCGGCTCAGCACGGGGCGTTGCTTGATCGCGCAGTGAGTGAAATTTGGGCAGCAGGTGCAACATGGCGGATGCCTTCAGATCTGTGGTGGCTCCTACCGGAAGTCACGGCTATTAGACACATGTTAGACAAGCCTCGGTGGGTCGGCAACGCCGGTCAAAAGCCCTGGCCGTCGTCGGCCAGGTAGGTGACTTCGTACCACCGCCTGGGTGATCGGGCGCCCGCGTCGTACCCGTCGGTCGCGGTTGCCCGCTCCAGGCGAACATCCGTCAGGTTCGGGTTCTCCAGGCGGATGTAGTCCTCGAGTTCGGCGAGCAGTGCGTCGCCGGTGAGGGCTACCTCCGCGAGCGCTTTTCCCCGGTGCCTCGTCCAACTCACGCCATACATCTTGCTCCGGCCCGTGGGGTCAACCGATACAGTGTTGCCGTTGCCGTGCAGGACGGTCGATGGCCACCGGGCCGGCGGGAAGTTGCGGCGCTTCGTGCCGCTTTGACGCCGCGGACGGCTGCTACTCGGCGAGCCAGTCCCTGGGCGCCTGCGGCTGCTCGGCGGCCTGCTCCCTGGCGCAGCAGAGCATCCGTTCGCTCAGGTGGATGAGCGGGTCCTCATGCCCCCCCGGCATGGTGTAGGCCAACCGGCGCAGCTCGACGGCGAACTCGTACAAATTCCGGCTCAGTGACGCAACGGTCATGAGGCGACTACTACAAATAACGTTCCACGGGACAAAATGTCCAAAATCTCCCCGGTTCGTGACGGTCGTGCTTCATGACGTGGCCCGATTCGTCCGATACGAGCGTAAATGCTGGTACTGCGTACTCACAATAGGAATTGTGAAAACACTCGTTGCAAGTTTCGGCCCGCGGTGTCGCCGTCCGGCCGGCTAAGACTCGGCCAGCCTCTTGAGGCACTTCAGGGTTTCCGACAGGTTCCGGCCCACCTGGCGCACCGCGATGCGGTCGGCGATGTAGCCGATCAGCCCGCCGGGCGCCTGATAGGACAGCCGGAACGTCACTTTCGTCTTGCCTTCCGTGGCATCGCGCAACCGGATCCGCCCACGCAGGGTCACGCCGGTGATGCCCACCCACGCCAGGTCGCGGCGGTCATCGAATTCGACCACCTCGATCAGGCCGCCGACCGGCACCGAGCCGATCTTCCAGTGCACGGTGTAGCGCGCGCCCACGCCGGGCGGTTTGTCGTTCGACGGCTCCCATCGCTCGAGGCTCGTCATGAACGACGGGTAGCAGTCGGGGTCGCTGACGATCTTCCAGACGGCGTCGCGGTCGGCGTCGATCACGCAGCGGCGTTCGACGCGCATCAGCCGATCACCGGGAATCTTCTTTCGGCGGCCAGCGCATCGACGCCGCCCTGCAGGCTGGCCATCACCTTGTCGTGCACGGCCTGGTCGTCCCCGTCGACCTCGATCGGCTCCTGCACCTCGATGACGATCTTCGTCGGCAGCGGGATGTGCCCCGCCAGGTCGCTGATGTTGAGGCCCCACGGCAGCGCCAGCGAGATCGGAATGCTTTTGAGCCGCAGCAACTTGTCCGCCATCAACAGCTTGGCCAGCCACTGACCGCGGTTGAGGAACAGCGCGCTTTCCTGGCCGCCGACACTGGCGACGGGCACGATGGGCACACCGGCCTCCCGGGCCAACCGCACGTAACCCATCCGCCCGCCGAAGTCGACCTTGTGGCGTTCCCATGACGGGCGGAAGACCTCGTAGTCGCCGCCCGGATAGACCAGCAGCGCCGCCCCGGAATCCAATGCGAGCCGGGCGTTTTCGGGGTTGGCGGCGACGGTGCCGAACTTGCGCAACCAGCCCAGCGGGGGCGCGGAGACGACGAGGTTGTGAGCCAGCTGGTAGAAGGGCCGCTCGACGCCGAAGTAGGAGCAGAACGCGAGCGTGAAGACGAACGTGTCCGGCGGCACGTTGCCGCCGCTGTGGTTGCCGACCAGCAGCACCGGGCCCTCCGCCGGAATGCGGTCGAGGCCGCGGACGTCGGCCCGGAAGTACAGAGACGCCAACAGCCACGTTCCCGGGAGCTGGTCGCGGATGTAGTCGGGATCGCGCTGATCGAGGTCGGCCTTGGGAACCCGCGACACCACCTGGTTGCGGGCCCACGCCAAGACGTCCCCCATGGTCGCCATAACCGCGGGTATACCCCGGTGTCGCCCGTCGTCAAACGCCGTAGATGCGGGCGGCATTCCGGTGGGCGATCAGGTCGACCACCCGGATGGCGTCGTTCTCGCTCCACTCCCCGTCGGCGACGAAGCCGCGCAGCACGCGGCGAATACCGTTGCGCCACAGGGCCGCTCCAAGATAGTGCAACTCCGGCGGGCCGTACCCGTCCGACGAATACAGGATCTTGGGGAAGGGCGCCATCTCGAGGAGTCGGGCGATGAACGCCGGGGCGCGCGCGCCCAGATGGTTCACGCTCAGCCCGCCGTCGAGGTAGACGTTGTTGAAGGCCTGCGCCAGGTATCCGGCCTCGCGCTCGTAGGGATAGCAGTGCAGCAGCACGACGGGCGTGGCGCCGGACCGCCGCAGGAAGTCGAGCAGCAACAGCGGGTTGGCCTTGTGCAGGTCGCAGTCGCGGTCGCCGAAGCCGACGTGGAATTGCAGTGGCTTGCCGAGCCGCAGCGCCTGATGCAGCCCGAAGCGCAGTAGGACCCGGTCCTGCAGCCGGGTGCCACCGCGGTCGCGCCACCGCGCCGCGGCCTCGGCGACCTGCGGCGCCGACGGCTCGCTCAGGTCTCCGTCGAACCCGCCGCGGTAGGCCAGGATGGACTTGGTGCCGACCGCGGTGGCCGCGCGCCGGTGCAGGATCTCCTCGAATGCCGAGGCGTAATCGCCCGGCGCCTGCGCGGCCTGCTCGGCCACCTGTTCGAGCCGGACGATCTCGCGGGCGCGGTTGCCGGACAGCTCGGCCATCTCGTCGGTGCCCGCAATCTGTTCGCCGATTCCGGTGTCGACCAGCCAGTCGCTCACCTTGGCGGCCGGCAGGAACAGCCGCGCCAGCTCGGTCTCGTCGAGTTGCCGACGCCGTTCCCAGTATGCTTGCGGTTCAACGTGTTCGGGGAGTCCCAGTATGGGTGCGCAGTGGGCGCGCACGGCGAAACCGAGCTGGGAGTCGAAACCCGAGTGCAGCAGCGGTTCGGTGTCGGCCTCGTTGAGGGCGTTCTCGAACCGCTGCCGGTCCCCCGACGCCAACCAGCAGCCGTGCGCGTGCTGATCGATCAGCCGCACCTGATCGATGTGCTCCTCCAGAGTCGGGAAGCTCACAGGCTCCACGCCATGCGGAATTTGTCCGCCAGTTGCTCCGGATCGAGGTCGCCGTAGCGCTCCTGCTCGAGGCGGCGGACCGCGACCACCATGTCGACCGCCGAGTCGCCCAGGATACCGCGCAGTAGGGACGAACCATCAAGGGCGGCAATGGCTTCCGATTGCGACTCGGGCAGGCACACGATGCCCGCGTCGCCGCGCTCCGAATCGGAGAGCTTCGCCGGGTCCATCGTGATCTCGGGCGGCAGCGTCGCCTGGCGCTTGATCCCGTCCAGCGCGAGGCCGAGGATCGCCGCCGTCGCCAGGTAGGGGTTGGCCGACGGGTCGACGATCTTGACTTCGACATTGGCGCCGCGTGGATTCGCGGGCCCGCCCTTGACGAAACGCACCGCCGCCTCCCGGTTCTCGGTGCCCCAGCACGCGTAGGCGCCGGCCCAGTTGCCGGGCCGCATCCGCAGACCGGACACGATCGATCCGCACAGGACGCCCTGGGCTTCGGGCAGCCCGCCGATCACTCCCGCGACGGCGCTCTCCCCCGCCGCCGTCATGCCCGCCGGGCCGGGTCCGTCGGAGAACAGCGGACCGTCGGCACCCGTCAGCGAAAAATGCTGGTGCGCACCGGATCCGACGCTGCCGGCGAACGGCGCCGGCGACAGGCTGACGCGCAACCCCTGCCGGCGGGCGGCCCGGCCGATGATGAGCCGGGTCACGGCCAGCTGATCGGCGGCGGCGACCGGCGGCAACGGCGACAACGAGATCTCGAACTGGTTGGCCCCGTACTCGGGATGGAACTGCTCGACAGCCACACCCGCCGTCGTGGCCGCGGCGTTGACGTCGCGAATGAACGCCTCGTGTTCGAGCACGCCGGCGAGGCCGTATTGCGCCCACAGCGCGGCGGGCAGCCGGCCGCCGTCGGCTTCGACCAGGAGGAACTCGATCTCGTGGCCGATCGCCGCCTCGAGGCCGGCTTCTGCGAGCGCGGCCTCGACGCGGCCCAGTGTTCCCCGGGCGCACGCCGGGACGGGTGTGCCGTCCTGCTCGAAGAACGAGGCCGGCGCCCAGGCCAGTCCGTCGCCGACGATTCGCATGGCCGACAGGTCGATGCGCAGGCGCTGGTCGCCGACCACGCCGACGTCGTCGGTGAAGGCGATGCCGCTCTGGTCGATGGCGAAGGCATGCCATGACGGGCTGGCGCCGAGGCCGGGGTCGGCGAAGGTGTTGGTGCGCCGGATGGGGACCGTCTTGGCGTGCGTAAGACCGGCGGGGTTCACGACGGTGCCGATGACCGTGTCGACGCCTTCCCCCTCCAGCTGGGCGATCGCGGCGGCGGCGAGGGGCGTGGCTGTCATGGCTGCCATTGTGGCAACTCGATCAGTTCTGGCGCGCCGTCAGCTCGGTGACGAACCGGTCGATGAAGTCGTCCAGCGGCGCTTTGCCCGCCGGGCGGATGACGAACTTCGTCAGTCCCGCGGCGAGGTAGGCGTCGAGCTGCCGGTGCAGCCGATCCCAGCCGGCGGCGATGAGCTCACCGGGATCGACTTCGGGACGGCGGCGCCGGGCCGCCGCGACGAGTTCGGGGGACAACTCGCCGTCCCCGACCGCGAGCGAGATGCCGAAGTGATCCGGCTCGATCCGGCGGCCGGCCTGCTCGGCGGCCCGCTCGATCGCCTCGCGCCCGGCCTTCGCCTCGGGCGGCGTGAGGAAGCTGCCCAGCCAGCCGTCGGCCAGCGCGCCGATGCGCCGAAACGCCGCGGGCGCCGAGCCGCCCAGCCAGATGTCCAGCGGGGGCACCGGCCGCGGCGCGACCGCCGCCCCGTTGACGGTGAAATACCGCCCGCGGTAGGTGGCCGCGTCGTCGACCAACGCCGTGCGCAGCACCCGCAGCGACTCGTCGAACACCGCGGCCCGCTCCCCCTCGGGGACCACGAACACCTCGCGCTCGGCCGGGATCGCCGAGCGCAAACCGAACACGGGAAGCACCCGCTTCGGTGCGACGGCGGCCAGCGACGCCAGTTGTTTGGCCACCAGCACCGGATGCCGGCCCGGCAGCACGGCCACCGACGTGCCCGCCTTCAGCCGGGTCGTCCGCGCCAGCGCGTAGGCCATGCCGACGACCGGGTCGACCGCCGGGGAGTAGACCAGCTCGGAGAACCACAGCGAGTCGACCCCGCTGCTCTCCAGGTGATCGACGATGCCGGCCAGTTGATCCGGGGCCGTGTCGGCGCCCAGCCCGATGCCGAAGCGAATCTTCACAATGTCCTCCGTGCCCGCGAAATATAAAGGGCTGCGACATCTTTCGGCGTGTCGTCGCAGACGTTTATGTGTCGCGGCGCAGTGGCGATGTGGTCTGGCGTGCCGGCCGATCAGGCGCGGCTGGGCAGCGTCAGCTTGCAGGCCTGGCCGATGTCGAGGGTCCGGAGCATGCGGCCCATCCCGACCCACAGGGCGCAGGACATGGCGAGGTCGGCGAGCAGCTCTTCGGAGAAGTGCTCGTTGCACCGGCTCCAGAAGTCTTCGTCGTCGCGCAGCTTGGTGTGCTCGGTGCCGAAGCGGTGCGCGAATTCGGCGGCCAGGCGCTCTTGTTCGCTGTACCCGGGCCAGGTGCGCCACTCCAGCGCGTGTTGGTAGAGCTCTTCGTCGACGCCGGCGGCGGGTCCGTCGGCGTCGCGGGTGTTCATGCACACGGTGCATTCGTTGTCATGGGCGATGACCGTCCGGGCCAGCTCGCGGGTGCGCATCGGCAGCCGGTTCTTGGTGTAGACGGCCTGGCTGAAGTTGGCGATCGCGCCGCCGAGGTCGGGCGACTTCGCGGCCCAGCTGTAGATGTCGTCGTCAGCGAATGTTCCGATTCGGCTCATGGCGAGATGGTACGCCCCGCCGTCGGGACCGCCGTCTTGATGGCCACGGTCGGATGTTCGTCGTGCCAATCGCGTTGGGCCAGCACCCGATGCGCGACGCGTTCCAGGGCGCCCTGCACCTGGCGCAGGTCGGGCCGGCCCTCGAAGGAGGGCGACCGGGCCAGCTTGTCGGCGAGCCAGGCCAGCAGCAGCGAATGCACGTAGTCGACCTGCTGCATTCCGGCGGGGGTCAGCCACAATTCGTCACCGTCGCGCTGGGCGTACCCGGCGGCGACCAGCCGGGAGAAGGTGGGCTCCAGCACCTCGAAGGGGATGCGCAAGTACTCGCCCATGTCGGTGAGCCGGGCAGCCCCGCACATCTGGCGGTAGCGGTTGATGCGCAACACCCCCCACAACCCGGCGACGTCGAGGCGGCAGTCGGGTCGCATGGCGATGCTGCGCAGGCGCATGCCGGGCTCGCTGCGCAGCATGCGGGCGATGGCCGCCTCCAGCATCTGGTCGGGTGTCTCGCTGTTCGGCATCCCGAACGCGTCGCCGAGATCGACCGTGCTGTCGTGAATGTCGCGCAGCGGCACCTCGCGCAGAAAGAGCGACACGAGAAATCCGACCAGCGCGACCGGGACGGCCCAGAGGAAGACCTGAGTCAGCGAGTCGGCGTAGGCCGCCACGATCGGGGCGGCCATCGGATGCGGCAGCCGGTGCAGGGCCTCCGGGGATGCGGCGGCCGCCGCCGGAGCGCGGCCGGCGACCATCGCCGGACCGATCCGGCTGTGCAGGAAGTTGGTGAACAGCGAGCCGAATATCGCCGCGCCGAACGAGCTGCCGATCGTGCGGAAGAAGGTGACCCCCGAGGTGGCGACGCCGAGGTCGTCGAAGCTCGAGGTGTTCTGGACGATGAGGACCAACGTCTGCATGCACATCCCGATCCCCGCGCCGAGGATGACCAGGAACAGCGACTGCAGCAGCGCCGACGTCGACGGGTCCATTCGCGACATCAGGAAAAACGCCACCGCCATCACCGCGGTGCCGGCGACGGGAAAGGCCTTGTATCTGCCCGTGCGGCCGACCAGGACGCCGCTGCCCATCGACGTCGTCAGCATCCCCAGCACCATCGGCAGGGTGCGCAGGCCCGACGTCGTCGCCGAGACGCCGTCGACGAACTGCATGTAGGTGGGCAGGAACGTCAGCGCGCCCAGCATTGCGAATCCCACGACGAAGGACAGCACGCAGCACACGGTGAAGACCGGGCTGGCGAACAGCCGGGTCGGCAGGATCGGCGCCGCGGCGCGGCTTTCCACCCAGGCGAAGAGGGCCAGCGCGACCACGGAGGCGACGAAGAGCCCGATGATCGTCGGCGAACCCCAGGGATACGTCGTCCCGCCCCAGCTGGTGGCCAGCGTCAGGCCGGCGGCACCCAGGCCGACGAACAGGATCCCGGTGTAGTCGATGACCGGTTTACTGCGCTCGCTGAGCGCCGGTATGGCCGCGGCCGCCACGAAGAAGACCACGACCGAAATCGGGACGTTGATCCAGAACGCCCAGCGCCAGGTGAAGTGATCGGTGAAATAGCCGCCCAGCAACGGGCCGATCACCGTGGTCACGCCGAACACCGCGCCCATCGCCCCCTGGTAGCGTCCGCGGTCGCGCAGCGGGATCACCTCACCGATCAACGCCATGGCGGTCACCATGAGCCCGCCGCCACCGATGCCCTGCAGCGCGCGCGACGCCACCAACATGCCCATCGAGGTCGACAGCCCGCAGAGGACGGAGCCGGCCACGAAGAACAACACGGCCGCCTGGAACACCCTTTTGCGGCCGAACAGGTCGCCGAACTTGCCGACCAGGGCGGTGATGACCGTCGACGCCAGGAGGTAGCTGGTGACCACCCACGATTGATGGCCCGCGCCACCGAGATTGGCGACGATGGTCGGCAGCGCGGTCGCCACGATCGTCTGGTCCAGAGCGGCCATGAGCATGCCGAGCAACACGGCCACGAAAATGAAATTGCGCCGCTGCGGGTTGACCGCGACGCCGCCGGGCGCGGACTCGGCAGCCTGGCGCGTCGGAACCGCCGCTGGTGTCGTGCTGGTCATGCCTGCCTTCCCTGGGCAATCGATGCCTATGGATGCCCAGGGTTAACCGATGGCAACCAAGCGTTACCCCGGTGGGGTCAGCTCGGTGGCCGCGACACGCATTGCGCCGAGTACAGCTCCTCGCCCAGTTTTTCCATCAGCTCCAGCTGGGTCTCCAGGTAGTCGACGTGCTTTTCCTCGTCGGCGACGATCTTCTCCAGGATGATCGCGCTGGTGCTGTCCTGCTTCTCCCGGCACATGATGATGCCCGGCTTGAGCCGGTCCAGCACCTCGTATTCGATCGCCAGGTCGGCCTCGAACTGCTCGCGCAGGGTCTGGCCGATGCGCAACGAGAACAGGCGCTGATAGTTGGGCAACCCGTCGAGCAGCAAGATGCGGTCGGTGATCTCCTCGGCGTGCCGCATCTCGTCGAAGGACTCTTCGCGGGTCTTCTGGGCCAGCTCGGTGAAGCCCCAGTTCTCCTGCATCTTGGAATGCAGGAAGTACTGGTTGATCGCGGTGAGCTCGCTGGTCAGCTGCTCGTTGAGCAGGCGCAGAACGTCCGGGTCACCTTGCATGCTCGCTCCCTACGATGTGAAGGCTGCTGGGCTCCCTGGCACTTTGCCACGCCGATTTCGAATCTGCCAGCAAGGTATGGCTGTGCTCAGCGTGTCGCGCGAGTCACGCATCTGGTGTTAGGCGTCGCTAACCTACTTAGGCTAGACTTCACTAACATGCGACTGGTTCGCTCGGCTTACGTCCGCCCCCGGGAGGTGCGCTGATGTACGTCTGCCTCTGCGTCGGGGCGACGAATCAAACCGTGTGCGATGCCGTCGCGCGGGGCGCGTCGACGTCCAAAGAGGTGGCCGAGGCGTGCGGCGCCGGCGGGGACTGCGGGCGGTGCAGGCGCACGCTGCGCGCGATCATTGCGGCCTCGCGCCAATTCGAACCCGCCCAGTAGCCGGTTAGCGCCGGTTGAAGTCCGCCAGGGCCGCGGCGTTGGCCTGGGCGCCCATCAGTTCGGCGAAATGGGCGTTCTCCCGCGCGCTCGCCGCGGCGATCTCGGGGCGGATCGGCTCCATCATGGTGTGTTTGACCGCCATCAGACTCGAAATCGGCCGGGCGGCAAGGAGTTCCGCGTGCCGACGGGCCTCGGGAAGCAGATCGTCCGGGTCGCAGACCCGCCACACCAGACCCATCCGCAACGCCTCGCCGGCGTCGACCCATTCCGAGGACATCAACAGCCACGCGGCGTTCTGCCGGCCCACCAGCTGCGGCAGCAGGTAGGACGAGGCCGCCTCGGGCGCCACCCCGAGGCTGGTGAAGGGGCATTTCAGCCGGGCCGTCGACGACATGAACGCCAGATCCGCGTAACCGAGGATGGTGGCGCCGATCCCCACGCCGACGCCGTTGACGGCGCAGATCAGCGGCTTGGGAAAGGCGCCGAGCGCGTGGATCAGGCCGGTGAAGCCGTGTTTTCCCGGCGTGAAGTTCGGGTCGCTGATGCGGGCCTGCATCTCGGCGAGATCGGTGCCGGCGCTGAAGCCGCGGCCGGCGCCGGTCAGCAGGACGACGGCGACGTCCGGGTCGTCGGCCGCCGCCAGCAGCGCGTCGGCCGTCGCGTCGTAGAGGGCTTCGTTGAACGCGTTGAGCGCCTCCGGCCGGTTCAGCGTCAGGGTGCGCACCCGGTTGTGGTCGTCGATCTGCAGAGTCACGGCTGCCAACCTACCGGCGAGCAGACGCAAAAGCCCCCCAGAATGGGTGAATTCGGGGGCTTTTGCGGCTGCTCGCGGATGGGTGGGGTGTCCAGGTCAGCCGTTGCTGTAGACGCGGGTCGGGGCGATCAGCACCACCGCGCGCCGCTCCTTGGCCATGACGCGGTCGTATTCGTCCCAGTCGTCGTGGCTGCCGCCCGCGGCGGTGAACACCTCGCGGAGCAGGAGCCGCAACTGGTCGGCATCCTTCAGCCAGGGCTGCGCGTCGTCCGGTCCGGCCAGCTCGGCACGGCCCTCGACGGTCGCCCATTGCCATCCGTTGCGGAAGGTGACGGCCAGCTGCGGCCTCGCCCGCAGGTTGGCCAGCTTGACCTTGCCGTAGGTGGTGAACCCCAGGGCCGGCTCGCCGGTCGACGGGTGCGGCAGCAGGCCGACGTTGACCAGTGAGGCCTGCACGGTCGCGTCGGCGCGGACGGTGGACACCACGGCCAGGCCGTGGTCCGCGGCGGCCAGCGCCACGGCGTCGCGCAGTGTGGTCATGGCTGTCCCTCAATCCTTGAACGGCGTCCTGAAGACGTAGCGGCTGGTCGGCACCGTGTCGATGTTTTCGTTGGCACCGAATGCGGTTGTGCTGGCGACCATCCGGCCGAGCCGGTGCTGCAGGTCGTCGTCGTCGGCGGCACCGAAGAATGCCTTCAGGTCGGTGATCGCCTCCCGGGGGAACAACTCCTCGACGATGCCCGCGATTCCCTGCGCGTCCGGGGTGAGGGTGCGCACCACCCAGTTCTGGGTGTAGCCGAACGTCGACTGCGTCTCGATGGCCACCGACGTGTGGTCACCCTGCCATCGGGCCAGCCAGGTCGCCTGGTCCAGATGAGCGGGACGGCGCAGCAATGCGATGTTGGCCAGACCCGTTGTCCGACAACCGGGTTCGGTCGGCGGGGCGGCGAGGGGAACCGACTCCGTCACCAGGTAGGCGGCGAGCCGCTCGCATTCCTGGGCGAGGAACTTGAGCGCCGCCGTCATCTGGTCGCCATAGCATTGCTGGGTCCACATGCTCACCACCGCGGCCGCCGGCGGGTCCAGCGTCGTCAGCGTCATCAGCGAGTGCCGCACCGCGGAGTCACGAACGTTCACCTGAAGCCCGAACAGGCCCAGTTCCAACAGCGCGTCGGCGACGTGACCCCGTTGCCGGGCACACCAGTCGTCGTCGGGCTCCGAGCGCCTCAGCACCGCGATCACCTTTTCCATGCGCCGAACTTACCGCCGGAGCGCGGCTATTTGACGGGCCGCACCCGGTGTTCCTGGCCGATCAAGGTGCCGATCGTCGCGGCCAGTTGGCGGTAGGACTCGTCGCGACCGCTCGAGCTGCGAAACACCAGGCCGATCCGCCGCCCGGGGCGCGGGGAGGCGAACTGCGCGAGTCCGAGCCGGCTGCGGGCCGCCTCGACCGGCACCGCGCTCTGCGGGATCAACGTCACCCCCAATCCACCGGTCACGCACTGCACCGCGGTGGCCAGCGACGCCGCGCGGGTGTTGGCGAGTTCGGCGCGCACGCCCGCCTTGTGGCAGACGTCGAGCGCCTGGTCGCGCAGGCAGTGGCCCTCGTCCAGCAACAGCAGCGGCAGCTCGGCCAACGCCGTCGCCGGCACGCGGCGTTTGCCCGACAGCGGGTGACCGGGTGGCAGCGCGAGCACGAAATCCTCGTCGTAGATCGGAATCGCCGTCATTCCGGCGGCCGGCGCCTCGGCGGCGGGCAGCGCGATCAGTGCGGCATCCAGCGCGCCCTCGCGCAGCAGCCGCAGCAGTCGTTCGGTTTGGTCCTCGATCACCCGCAACGTCAGCGAGGGCAGTCGCTCGGCCAGCCCCGCCAGCAGCGTGGGCAGCACGTAGGGCGCAACCGTGGGGATCAGCCCCAGCCGCACGCCGGCCCGCAGCGGGTCGGATGCGCCCGCGGCGGCCGCGGTGAACGCGTCGACGGCCTCGACGACGGCCTGCGCCCGCGGCAGCAGTTGCGTGCCCTCCGCCGTCAAGAAGACACGCCGTGTCGACCTCTCGATCAGCTGGGTGCCAAGGCCCGCCTCCAGCGCCGCCAGTGCCTGCGACAGCGTGGACTGGCTGACGCCGAGAGTTGTTGCGGCGGTGCTGAAATGCTGCTTCTCTGCCACCGCCACGAACGCGCGAAGACCGGCGACGGTCGGCTGATAGCTCTTATCGGTCATGGCTATAAGTATAGTGTGATATATCACCTTTACTACAAATCGCCTGGACGGCATCATGGTTGGCAGACGGCTAATTTTGAGTGATTCCAATTAAGGAGCGATATGTCCCTGCTGACCATCGGCGACCAATTCCCCGCCTACCAGCTCACCGCGCTCATCGGCGGCGACCTGTCGAAGGTTGACGCCAAGCAGCCCGGCGACTACTTCACCACGATCACCAACGAGGACCACCCCGGCAAGTGGCGCGTGGTTTTCTTCTGGCCCAAGGACTTCACCTTCGTGTGCCCGACGGAGATCGCGGCGTTCGGCAAGCTCAACGACGAGTTCTCCGACCGCGACGCGCAGATCCTCGGGGTCTCGATCGACAGCGAGTTCGTGCACTTCCAGTGGCGCGCGCAGCACGAGGACCTGAAGAAGCTGCCGTTCCCGATGCTGTCGGACATCAAGCGTGAGCTCGCGCTGGCCACCGGCGTGCTCAACGACGAGGGCGTTGCGGACCGGGTGACCTTCATCGTCGATCCGAATAACGAAATCCAATTCGTCTCGGCGACGGCCGGATCCGTGGGGCGTAATGTCGACGAAGTGCTGCGCGTCCTCGACGCGCTGCAATCCGACGAGCTGTGCGCCTGCAACTGGCGCAAGGGCGACCCGACGATCGACGCCGGCGAGTTGCTCAAGGCTTCCGCGTAGGAGGGGACATGAGCGTAGAAAACCTCAAGGCCGCGCTGCCCGAGTACGCCAAGGACCTCAAGCTCAACCTGGGTTCGATCACCCGCACCACCGAGCTCGACGAGGAGCAGCTGTGGGGCACCTTGCTGGCCAGCGCCGCGGCCACGCGAAACACCCAGGTGCTGGCCGAGATCGGGGCCGAGGCGGGTGACTACCTGTCCGCCGAGGCGTACCAGGCGGCGCTCGGGGCCGCGTCCGTCATGGCCATGAACAACGTGTTCTACCGTGGCCGTGGCTTCCTCAACGGCGCGTACGACGACCTGCGGGCCGGGCTGCGGATGAACATCATCGCCAATCCGGGCGTGGCGAAGGAGAACTTCGAGCTGTGGTGCTTCGCGGTGTCATCGATCAACGGATGCCCGGATTGCGTCGCCGCTCACGAGCACACGCTGCGCGAGGCGGGCGTGAGCCGGGAAGCCATCCACGAGGCGCTGAAGGCCGCCGCGATCATTTCCGGTGTGGCGCAAGCGATGATCACCACTCAGACGCCGGCCGGCGTCGGCTGATCGCGGCGACGTGACCGCACCAGCATGGATCGAACACGCCATTTGGTGGCAGGTCTATCCCCTCGGATTCGTGGGCGCGTATCCGTCGGAGCCGCCGCGGCCGGATGAACACCGGCTGCGGCGGCTCGTCGACTGGTTCGACCACGCCATCGCGCTGGGGGCCTCGGGGATCGCGCTCGGTCCGATCTTCGCGTCGCGCACCCACGGCTACGACACCACCGACCACTACCGCATCGATCCCCGGCTCGGCGACGACGCCGACTTCGATTACCTGGTGTCCGAGGCGCGCCGCCGCGGCCTGCGTGTCCTGCTCGACGGCGTCTTCAACCACGTCGGGGTGGACTTCGCCCGCTATCGCGAGGCGGCGCCCGGCTGGTTCAGCGGAGGCACGTTCGAGGGCCACTCCGAGCTCATCACGCTGAATCACGACAACCCCGAGGTCGTCGACTACACCGTCGACGTGATGGCGCACTGGTTGGGGCGGGGTGCGGACGGCTGGCGACTGGACGCGGCCTACATTGTGCCGCAACAATTCTGGGCGTCGACGTTACCGCGGGTGCGGGACCGGTTCCCCGATGCCTGGTTCGTCGGCGAACTCATCCACGGCGACTATGCCGCGGTGGTGGAGGCGGCGACGTTCGACTCGGCCACCCAATACGAGCTGTGGAAGGCGATCTGGAGCGGCCTCAACGACGGCAACTTCTTCGAACTGGACTGGGCGCTACAGCGGCACAACGCGTTTCTGGCCCGCTTCGCCCCCATGACGTTCATCGGCAATCACGACGTCACCCGAATCGCCAGCCGGCTGGAGCGGCCGGAGCACGTGGCCCACGCGCTGGTGATCCTGTTGACGGTCGGGGGGGTGCCCAGCGTGTATGCCGGCGACGAGCTCGGCTTCCGCGGCGTCAAGGAGGAGCGGTACGGCGGCGACGACGCGGTGCGCCCCGAGTTCGGCTCTCCCCCTGTCGAACTGGATGCGTTCGGCAACGAGATGTGGGCGCTGCACCAGTTCCTCATCGGGCTGCGCCGCCGCAATCCGTGGCTGCACGGAGCGACGAGCACCGCATTGCTGCTGCAGAATCGCCACTACCTCTACGAGACCCGCAGCGGCGACAACGCGCTGCTGGTCGCACTCAACATCGACGACCAGCCGCTGCGGCTGGCGCTGACGGAGTGCGGCGCGGCGCGCGGCCGGGTTCTCGGCGGTTCGGCGGCCCCGCCGCCGGAGGTCGTGGAAACACTCGTTGTCGAACCGCACGGCTGGCGGATCCTAAGCCCGGTCTAGGCGCTCCACCGTCAGCTTGTCCTGGCGGCCGTCGTAGTACTTGTCGAGCAGCGCCAGGAAGTCCCCGTTGTCCTCGGTGGCGCGCGAGAACAGCGTCATCGACGAACGCAGCTTGAGGTCGTCGGGCGAACCGAAGATCTCCGCGGCCGAACGGCCCCGCACCTCGTTGACCAGCCGAACGCACTCGCGCAGCCGCGGCCCGAGCAAGTCGTGCCGCAGGTAGGCGCGAGCCTCCTCGAGCGAGGAGATGCCGTAGTGGACCGCGGTCGGGCTGCTGCCCAGTCCGCGAAGTTGCGGGAAGACGAACCACATCCAGTGGCTGCGCTTTCGGCCGCCGCGCAGCTCCTCGAGAACGTTGTCGTAAACGGCGGCCTGCGCCTCGACGAAGCGGTTCAGGTCGAACGGGTCGTGCGCCATGCGACTACGGTGGCACACCATGGAATCCAAAAGACGGGAGGCCGTCAAACGGCGGGTGCCCAAGGCGCGCGACCTCGCACCGCTGATCCAGTTCAAGCGACCGCAGTGGAACGCTACCCAGCGCCGCCTCGACGCCGCGTTCACCATCGAAGACCTGCGCCGCATCGCCAAACGTCGCACGCCGAGGGCGGCGTTCGACTACACCGACGGGGCGGCCGAGGACGAGCTGTCGATCGCGCGGGCCCGACAAGCGTTCCGCGACATCGAGTTTCACCCGACCATCCTGCGTGACGTCAGCAATGTCACCGCCGGCTGGAATGTCTTGGGCCAGCCAGTCGTCCTGCCGTTCGCCATCGCGCCGACGGGATTCACCCGGCTGATGCACACCGAGGGCGAGATCGCCGGCGCGGCGGCGGCGGCCAGGGCCGGCATCCCGTTCTCGCTCTCCACGCTGGGCACCACCGCGATCGAGGACCTGGTCACCGCCGTCCCCCAGGGCCGCAAGTGGTTTCAGCTGTACATGTGGCGCGACCGCGAGCGGTCGATGGCGCTGGTGCAGCGCGCGGCCGCCGCCGGCTTCGACACGCTGCTGGCCACCGTCGACGTCCCGGTCGCCGGCGCGCGGCTGCGGGACAACCGCAACGGGATGACGATCCCGCCGACGCTGACGCTGCGCACCGTCCTGGACGCGGTGCCCCATCCGAAGTGGTGGTTCGACCTGCTGACCACCGAGCCGCTGGCGTTCGCGTCGCTGGATCGCTGGCCGGGAACCGTGGGCGAGTACCTCAGCACGATGTTCGACCCGAGCCTCACCTTCGACGACCTGGAGTGGATCAAGGCCCGGTGGCCCGGCAAGCTGGTCGTCAAGGGCATCCAGACGCTCGAGGACGCCCGCGCCGTCGTCGACCGCGGCGTCGACGGCATCGTGTTGTCCAATCACGGTGGGCGCCAACTGGATCGGGCGCCGGTCCCCTTTCACCTGCTGCCCACGGTCGCGCGTGAGCTGGGTAAGGACACCGAGATCCTGGTGGACACCGGGATCATGTCGGGCGCCGACATCGTGGCGGCGATCGCGCTGGGCGCCCGGTGCACGCTGATCGGCCGGGCCTACCTCTACGGCCTGATGGCCGGCGGTCGGGCGGGCGTGACGCGCGCGATCGAAATCCTGCAGGGCGGGGTGATCCGGACGATGGGACTGCTGGGTGTCACCTGCCTCGAGGAACTCTCGCCGAAGCATGTCACCCAGCTGAGGCGACTCGGCCCGGTTTCCGGTTAGCCGCATCCTTTTCGCGATGTTCGCCACCGGCTGAAGCCCTGGCGGATTGTGTGGGAATCGGTCCGATTCCGGGCTAGTTGCATCAGCGGAGCAGGCACATCATTGGCTGCATCCGGGCACAAGGAGTGGCGATGAGTACATCCGTTCGTCCCCAATTCACCACGATCGACGGACTCTCGGTCCGCTACGCCGAGGGTGGCCAGGGCGACCACGACGCGATTCTGCTGAGCCCATGGCCGGAGAGCGTCTACGCCTTCGAGCCCGCCTGGGAGCAGTTGGCGGCGCACACGCACCTGGTGGCCGTCGACCCTCCCGGTTTCGGCAAGTCGGACTACCGCGAATCACTGATGAATCCGAAGGCTATGGGCGACTTCATTATTCGCATTGCCGACGCCTTCGGATTGGACAATCCCCATCTCGTCGGGCCGGACATCGGCACCTCGTCGTCGCTGTTTGCCGCGGCCGCGCAACCCGGCCGGTTCCGCACCGTTGTCGTCGGCAGTGGTGGCGCGGCGGTGCCGATCCAAGTCACCGGCGTCTTGAAAGACTGGGTCGAGGCCACGGATCTGGAGCCCTACCGACAGTTCGGCGGGCGCAACATCGTCGAGATCGCGCTGGGCACCATTGCGGGATACCAGCCCTCTGCCGAAATCCGCGAAGACTACATGTCCGGCTACGAGGGCGACCGCTTCGCCAGGACAATCCCGTACGCCCAGAGCTACCGCGAATATCTGCCTCAGCTGGCCGACCTGCTCCCCCAGATCCAGACCCCGGTCCGCATCGTCGCCGGAGCCGAAGACCAGGTGGTGCCGCCGGTCAACGCGGAATTCCTGGACGAGCGTCTCCCGCACAGCCGCGTGGACTTGATTCCGGGCGCCGGCCACTTCTGCTGGGAGGAGAAACCCAGCGAATACGCCGTGCTCGTCACCGAGTGGTGGGCGCAAGCCGGCTAGGGCCGGGAACAAACCGGCACTTAGCTGGGTTAAGCGCATCAGACTCAACTTTTGGAGGATTGATGGCTGAAGCCAAGTCAGTGCCTGTGTTGTTCACCGGCACGATCGTGTTGCCCGGAATGGTGGTGCCGATCGAGCTGGACGACGCCGCACGGGCGGCGATCGACGCCGCGCAGGCCAGCGAATCCGGGGAGCTGCTGATCGCGCCCCGGCTGGACGATCGGTACGCGACGCACGGGGTGATCGCCAAGATTCTGCAGGTCGGGAGGATCGCCGGCGGTGGCACTGCCGCCGTCGTGCGCGGTGAGCGCAGGGCCCACATCGGCGCGGGGGCTTCCGGGCCGGGCGCCGCGTTGTGGGTCGAGGTCACCGAGGTGCCCGCGACCGCGCCGACCGACGAGGTCAAGGCCCTGGCCGCCGAGTACAAGAAGCTGCTGCTGGCCATGCTGCAGCGGCGCGAGGCCTGGCAGATCGTCGACTACGTCAACAGCCTGACCGACCCGTCGGCGCTGGCCGACACGTCCGGGTACGCGTCGTACCTGACCGATGTGCAGAAGCGGCAGTTGCTCGAGACGGTTGACGTCGCCGAGCGGCTGCGCGTGCTGATCGACTGGACCAGCTCGCATTTGGCCGAGGTCGAGGTCAACGACAAGATCGCCGAAGACGTGCGCGAGGGCATGGAGAAGACGCAGAAGGAGTTCCTGCTGCGCCAGCAACTGGCCGCCATCCGCAAGGAGCTGGGCGAGGGCGAACCCGACGGATCCGATGATTACCGGGCCCGCGTCGAAGAGGCCGACCTGCCCGAGAAGGTGCGCGAGGCCGCGCTGCGCGAGGTCGGCAAGCTGGAACGCGCCAGCGACCAGAGCCCGGAGAGCGGCTGGATTCGCACCTGGCTGGACACCGTGCTGGACCTGCCCTGGAACGTACGGACCGAGGATTCCGCGGACCTGAAGGCCGCGCGGGAGATCCTGGACGCCGACCATCACGGGTTGGACGACGTCAAGGACCGCATCGTCGAATACCTGGCCGTGCGAAGCCGCCGGGCCCAACGCGGGCTGCAGGTCGTCGGCGGCCGCGGCTCCGGCGCCGTGATGGTGCTGGCCGGTCCCCCGGGCGTCGGCAAGACGTCGCTGGGCGAGAGCGTCGCCCGGGCGCTGGGCCGCAAGTTCGTGCGCGTCGCCCTGGGCGGTGTGCGCGACGAGGCCGAGATCCGCGGGCACCGGCGCACCTACGTGGGCGCGCTGCCGGGCCGGATCGTGCGCGCGATCGGCGAGGCGGGATCGATGAATCCCGTTGTGCTGCTGGACGAAATCGACAAGGTCGGTTCCGATTACCGCGGCGACCCGAGCGCGGCGCTGCTCGAGGTGCTCGACCCGGCGCAGAACCACACGTTCCGCGACCACTACCTGGATCTGGACCTGGACCTGTCCGACGTGGTGTTCCTGGCCACCGCCAACGTGATCGAGAACATCCCGTCGGCGCTGCTGGACCGCATGGAGCTGGTGCAGATCGACGGCTATACCGAAGACGACAAGGTGGCCATCGCCCGTGACTACCTGCTGCCACGGCAGCGCGAGCGGGCGGCGCTGAACGACGACGAAGTGGCCGTCACCGACGCCGCGCTGCGCAAGATCGCCGCCGATTACACCCGCGAGCCGGGCGTGCGGCAGTTCGAGCGGCTGCTGGCCAAGGCGCTGCGCAAGGTGACCACCAAGCTGGCGGAGAACCCGGAGCCGGTCACGGTCGACGAGCCGGATCTCGTTGAGTACCTTGGCCGTCCACGGTTCACTCCGGAATCGGCGGAACGTACGGCGGTGCCCGGCGTGGCCACCGGCCTGGCCGTGACCGGCCTGGGCGGCGACGTGCTCTACATCGAGGCCGGCGCCACCGACGGCGAGCCTGGTTTGCAGCTGACGGGTCAGCTGGGCGACGTGATGAAGGAGTCGGCGCAGATCGCGCTGTCCTACGTGCGCTCGCACGCCTCTGAGCTGGGCATTGATTTGGTGAAAGACCCCAAGGCGCTGGACCGGCGCATTCACGTGCACGTGCCCGCCGGTGCGGTGCCCAAGGACGGCCCGTCGGCCGGTGTGACCATGGTCACCGCGCTGGTGTCGATGGCCACCGGGCGTCAGGTGCGCTCCGACGTCGGCATGACCGGCGAGGTCACGCTGAACGGCCGGGTGTTGCCGATCGGCGGCGTCAAGCAGAAGCTGCTGGCGGCCCAACGTGCCGGGCTCACCACGGTTTTCATCCCGTCCCGCAACGAACCCGACCTCGACGACGTCCCCGCCGAGGTGCTCGAGGTGCTGGATGTGAAACCGATGACCGACGTCGCCGAGATCGTGGCGCAGGCGCTGGCGCCCGCGGAGGCTGCAGCTCACACGGATGAGGCGGCTGCCTGAAGCCTGCAAATCGCGTGCAGTCTGCCTGAAAGTTTGCTGCCAATTAGTCCGGGCGAAGGCGTTTTCGGTTCCTGCGACCCGGGTAGCCGAAGGAACCAGGGGGTAGCTCCCCTGACCCTCGGCCCGAACCAGGAGCCTGGGGCGACAACTGAACAACACCGTCAATGCTGTTGCGCTGCGTGCGTCGCAGCCAAGCTCGACAAGGAGTTCACATGAACCTCAGCAAGATCGCAGCAACTGCCGCGATGGCCGGTGGCCTGGGGGCCGCGGCCTTCGGGATGGGTGCCGGTTTGGCCCAGGCCGATCCTGGTCCGAACATGCCGGGTCCCGGCCCCAACGTCCCCGGGCCGAACGTGCCGGGCGGCGACCGGGACCAGCCGGGCCCGGGCCCGTACGTTCCGGGGCAGCCTATTTGTAACGGCGGCCCGGGCGTCAACTGCAACGGGCCGGGCAGCCCGCTTCCCCCGGGCCAGGATCGGAACGGGATCCCCGCCCCGCCGCCGGGGCACTACAACGACCCGGGCCGCTACGGGCTCCCGGCCACCTGGATACCGCCCGTTGGTGACCCCGACGGGACTCAACTTCCGGTCGTGTACGACCCGGACCTGGGCCAATGGGGCGTCAACACGTCTGCTGGTTTCCAGGCGTACACGCCCGCGGGCGGGGCCGGAGGCCAGGTCAATGGCGGCGGCAACGTCGGAGCGACCGGCGCCCCCCGTTAAAACCGGTACCTGAAAGCGGGAATGCGGCAGCCGCCCCCAGCATTGGGGGCGGCTGTTGCCGTTGCGCGTGACATCCGTCGCAGGTTCGGCGTTGAATAGAGCCGTGAGCGTGAAACGGCAAGTGGTTCATCGTGTTCAACGGCTGCTCGTCAACCCGGTTGGCCGGAAGATGCCCGGCGTCATCCTGGAAACCACCGGCCGCAAGAGCGGCCAGGCGCGGCGCACCGCCGTCGGCGGGCGCGTGGTCGGCAACCAATTCTGGATGGTCTCCGAGCACGGCGAGCATTCGGACTATGTCCGCAACATCAAGGCTGATCCCGCGGTTCGGCTGCGCATCGGCGGCCGGTGGCGCAGCGGAACGGCCCACTTGCTGCCCGACGACGACCCGCTGCGGCGGCTCGGCGACCTGCCGCGGCTCAACAGCGCGGTGGTGCGTCTGATGGGCAGCGATCTGCTGACCATCCGGGTCGACCTCGACTGACGTGGCCTACGACGAGGACTTGGTCAACCGCATCCGCGAACTGCTCGGCTCCGAGCGCGGCGTCGAGGAGAAGCGCATGTTCGGCGGCCTGGCATTTTTGATCAACGGCAACATGTCCGTGGCCGCCAGCGGCCAGGGCGGCCTGCTGGTGCGCGTGCCACCGGGCGACACCGACAAGCTGCTGGCGCGGGATCACGTCAGCCCGATGGTGATGGCCGGCCGGGAGACCCGCGGCTGGTTACGTGTCCACGCCGACGGCCTGCGAACCAAACGCCTGCTGCAGGGCTGGGTCACCCGCGGGATCGGGTACGCCCGCAGCCTGCCGCCAAAGTGACGCCGCGGTTGACCCCAGCGTGGTCCGGGTAAGCGGTGCGGTATGGACCAGCGCCAACTGGTGCGACGGCTGCTCGAGGTCGCCGGGACGACCTATGCGGCCGAGGCCGGCATCAAGATCGACGACAAGCCGATGCCACTGTTCCAGTTGCTTGCGCTGTGCATGCTGGCCAGCAAGCCCATTGATGCGGCCATCGCGACGCGCGCCGCGCACGAACTCTTCAAGGCCGGCCTGCGGACACCGAAGTCCGTGCTGACGGCCGACAGGCAGACGATGATCGACGCGTTCGGCCGCGCCCACTACGTGCGCTACGACGAAAGCTCTGCCACCCGGCTGACCGATATGGCCCGGCGCGTCCGCGACGACTACGCCGGCGATCTGCGCGGCATCGCCGGGCGCAGCGGGCACGACGTGGCCGCGGCGAAACGTATGCTGAAGGAATTCAAAGGAATTGGTGACACCGGCGCGGACATCTTCCTGCGCGAGGTGCAGGACGTCTGGCCCTGGGTGCGTCCCCACTTCGACGACCGCGCCACGGCGGTCGCGAAGCAGCTGGGCCTGCCCACCCAACCTACGAAGCTGGGAGAGCTTGCACCACAAGACAACTCGCGTCTCTCGGCCGCGCTCGTGCGGGCCGCACTCGACGAGGATGTGCGCCGGCGGGTGGCCGGTTGACCGTCCGGATCGGCACCTCCGGATGGTCCTACAACCATTGGGCCGACGTGTTGTACCCGCCCGGACTCCCCTCGGCACGCCGGTTGGCGCGCTACGTCGAGGTCTTCGACACCGTCGAGTTGAACGCGAGTTTCTATCGCTGGCCGAAGGATTCGACGTTCGCCGGCTGGCGCGACCGGCTGCCCGACGGGTTCAGGATGTCGGTGAAGGCCCATCGGGGGCTGACCCACTATCGTCGGCTGTCCTCCCCCGAGCCATGGATCGAGCGGTTCGAGCGCTGCTGGAAGCTGCTGGGGGACCGTCATGGGGTGCTGCTGGTTCAGCTGCACCCCGAGCAACAGCGCGACGACGCACGGCTGGACGCCTTCCTCGCCCTCGTGCCCGACTCGATCCGGGTGGCCGTCGAGCTGCGGCATCCATCGTGGAACGACCCCGCGGTGTATGAGCTGCTCGAGCGGTGGCGCGCCGCCTACGTGGTGATGAGCGGCGCCGGACTCGCGTGCGTTCCGCGGGCCACCGCCGACCTGGTGTACGTCCGGATGCACGGTCCGGAGCAGGACGCCATCTACGCCGGCTGCTACTCGCACGACGAGCTGCGGCGCTGGGCCGACCGGATCACCGAGTGGGACGGCGACGGCAAGGACGTGTGGATGTACTTCAACAACGACCTCGGCGGGCACGCGGTGCGCAACGCGCTGTATCTGCGGGGGCTTTTGGGCTGATCCGGGTCAGGCGTCGCCGATCGGCCCGACGGGCGTCCAGGCCCCGTCGATGACGTCGGGTGGGCGCTGCGCGGCCAAGCGGTCCCGTTCGGCGCGTCGGCGCTTGATCCGCAACCGCGCGTCGGCGGGCATGACGACGAGTTCGTCGCAGGTCAGGTAGTAGACGTCGTCGACGGCGTCGAACAGATCGGCCGCGACCCGTCGACTCCCCAACTCCCGCAGCGTCATCCGGAGCTCGTGGGTGAACCGGATGGTGGTGTCGTGGGCCAGCTCGCGCGACTCGCGGGCGTTGGCCGCCATCCGCCGCGCCAGTGTCCTCGGCGCGGCGGGCGCGGCCGCGGCCACCGTGGATTCCCCGGCTTCGGCGACCTGGGCGGCCGCCGCGAGCAACGCGGCCGGATTGTCGCCGAACACCTGGCTCGCCAACTCGGCCTCGCCGGGGCCACGGTGACCGATCCGGGCCACGGCGGCGTCGAGCGCGCCGGCGGTGTCGGGAGACAACGCACGGATGCTGCCGACGTTGCCCTCGGCGGCCAGCGCGCGCAGCGGCGGGTCGGCGCGCAACGCCGCCGCCAATTCGGCGGTTTCGGCCGCGACCCTGGAGCTCTCCACGATCATGTCGAGCCCCGACACCCTCGACGCCGTCCGAGCGTGCTCCAGCGCCGCCGCGGTGACGCCGGAGTCGATCAACCACAGCGCCGTGAGGATCCAGCCCTGGTTGATCCGATCGCGCAACAGCCGGACCCGCACCTCGAGCGCCGCGTCCGGCAGCGCGGCCAGCTGGGCGGCGTCCAGGCGTTCGGCCTCGGCGGCCGCGCTGTAGGCCCGCGTGTCGGGCTTGAGACGGCGCATCAGCGCCAGCGAACGCGCCGCGACGACCGCCTTGGCCATCGACCCGAGCGCCCCCTCGGCCAGCCTGGGCTCACCGAACGGCAGGACGTCTCCGATCTGCGGCTGGTCGACGAGGGCGTGGCGGGTGACGGCGTCCTCGTCCCAGCCGGGCAGCTGGGCGGCGGCCACGACGTTGGCCGACACCCCGACGTAGGCGCGGTGCCCGAAGACCGCGATGGCCCTGCTGCCCCACTCGTCGTCCACCACGCCACCGAGCGCGAGCACGTGACCCAGCACCCGGCCGGCCGTGCGCAGGCCACCGAGCTGGACGTCGAGCGTCATCGGGGTCAGCGGGCCCGGCAGCGCCTCGGCGAGCCTGGCCGCGCTGAAGACCGGGAACCGGGGATCGATCCGGTCGTCGAACTCCCCCTCCATGCCGTCGGGGGCCGCGCTGTGCGCCTCGCCGGACGGTCCGGGACGCGGGGGAATCTCCACCGGGAGGGCCAGCTGGCGGTCGTGGCTGACGGCGCCCGCGGCGTGCAGCCGGCGGCCGACGAGCCCGCGGGCGGTGTCGGCAACGGCATCGACCGCCTGCCAGCCGAATTCGAAGCCCCAATCCTCTTGCGCGGCAGCGATATCCATCCCCGGGGTCAGCCGCGACCAGCTGCGGACACCGTGCAGCCGGGCGCGGGGATCAACGGATCGCAGCAGCCGCCACGCGGTGACCACGTTGGTGGTGTCCGGGGTGGCCAGATCCACCGTGCCGGTGCGGTCGGTGTTCACCGACGACACCAGGAAGCGCACCAGGTCGTCGAGGTGCAGGACGCGCACCGGTCGCGTGGAAACCTTGGTTCGCAGCAGCGTGGCCACCGTGCGACACACCATCCAGTCGAGCTGGCGGCCGACCGGCGGCGCGATCCGGATGACCAGGCTGGGCGCCCAGCCGGTGGACACCAGCTCCTCGGCCGGTCGATACAGCTCGGGCCGCCCCGCCGCCTGGGACACGAACAGCATCCGCGCCCCCGCGCGGGCGGCGGCGTGGGTGACTCGGGCGACCCCGTCGACGTCCGCGCTGCCGGGTGCGCTGGTGTCGACCGGGGCCAGGTGGATCACCGCGCCGGCTTCGTCGGCCAACTCCTGCAGGACTGGGTGGCGCAGGGGGGCGCAAACAAACTCGACGCCGGGGTCGAGGTAGGGATGGGGACGCTCAGCGATCCCGGTGACCGTGTGCCCAGCAGCCAGCAGCTGGCGTGCGACCTGCCTCCCGACCGCGCCGGTAGCGTCGGTAACCAGGATGTGCATCCGGGTCCACCTCTCCCAACGTCCAGTCTCGACAATAGGCAAGTCGCTAGCACTTAGGCGACCGTTACCCACGCAACAGGCCTCTGTCCAGGGCCTAATGGCCCTGGCCGGCTACCGCAGCGTCGCGGCGCCGTCCGCGGTGACGGCAACCTTGGCGCCACCGATATCTTCGCGCACGGTCGCCGCGGCCGCGGCGGGGTCGGCGACGACGGCCAGGGTGCGCGCCCCGTCGGGCGTGCGCACCGAGACGAAGGCCTTCTCGGGTTTGCCGTCGCGGTCGAACGGGGTGGTCCAGGCTTCGACGGTCCCGACGCCCTCCCAGGAGACCAGGCCCTCGCGGGTGGGTTCGCGGTCGACCGCCGGTTGGGCGTTCTGCCAACGGAATTCGGCCGGTGGCTCGGTGCCGTAGACGCCGAAGCTGTGCTTGGTCAGGTATCCGCCGTTGGCCGTGATGAGGGCGCGGCGCCCGGGGTTGGCCGCCAGTAGCTCGGCCATCGTGGCGATGGAATGCATCACGTAGTTGCTCCACGGGCCGCCGGCGAAGGTCAGCCCGCCGGTGACGGTGAGCGGGCGGGCGGGGTCGTCGACGGCCAGCCCGAGTTCGGCCGCAGCTACCTGAACGGCGGAGGGAAAGCAGGAGTACAGGTCGACGTAGTCGACGTCGTCGATGCCCAGCCCCGCCAGCTCCAGCGCCCGGGCGCCGCCGATGCGGATGGCCGCCGAGCGGTGCAGCTCGTCGCGCTCGGCGATGGCCGGGGTGTCGTGGGCGTCGGTGCCCGCGTGCGGGTAAACCCACCGCTCGGTGGGCACGCCCAGGCGTTCGGCCTGCTGGACGGAGGTCAGGACCAGCGCTGCGCCCTGGTCGACCATGTTGTTGGAGTTCATCAACTTGGTGTACGGCCAGCTGATCATCCGGTTCTGTGGGGCGGGTCGCCGGATTTCCTCGGCGGTCACCGGTTTGCGGATCCAGGCGTGCGGGTTGTCGACCGCGACGGCGTTGAACCGCGCCCACAGGTCGGCGACGCGCTCGATGTGGTGCTCGATCGACTCGCCGTCGGCGATGCGAAGCGCCTGCTCGAACAGCGGGTACACGTAGGCCGGCCGGTCCAGCCCGATCCGGATCTCGGCCTCGCCGGCCATCGGGACGTCGTCGCCGGCGACCGGCGCCATCGGCACGGAACCGTCCTGCACGGTCCACTCGAGTCTGCCGCCCCTGGCCTTGAGCCCCCTGCGGGTGCGCCAGGTCTCGGCGCCGGCCAGCAGCACGACGCCGGCCCGCCCCCGCTGGATGTCCAGGCAGGCCTGGTTGACCAGCGACTGCGGCACGTTGCCGCCGACGGGGCTGTACAGGGTGTTGAAGTCGCGGGCGCCGATCCGCCCGCCCAACAGCAGCCCGGGATCGCGGTACTGCGCCGACAGGATGTTCACCACGCGGATGGAATCGACGGCCTCGAGCACCCGGGAATCGGCCGCCCGGCGGGCCGCGGCGGCCATCAGGTCGACCGGCTCGATCGACCGCGTCGCCGGGTCGATGTCGTCGCGGCAATTGACCTGGCCGTAGCCGATCAACACCGGTGTCCTGGGATCGACGGTCATACGACGAATTTAGCGGGGCTATGAATCGGGCCGGGGCCGGGGACTAGCCGTTCGCGAACAGCACGCCCTCGTCGATCAGCCGCTCGGTCTCGTCGGCGCTCATGCCGAGCAGACGGCGGCAGATCTCCCGCGTGTCCTGGCCGGGCAGTGGGGCCGGGCGGTGCGGGGCGGGCGGAATGTGCCGAAACGGCGCCGGGCCGGTCTCGGCCGGCAGCGGTCGCTCGATCAGCGGGTGAACCATGTCGCTGAACAGCTTTCGCTCGATCAGCTGCGGGTCCTCCAGGATGTCGGGCGGGCGGTTCATCGGTCCGGCGGGAACGCCCGCCGACTGCAGCAGTTCAGCGACGCGCACCGGGGTGCGGGTGCGGGTCAGGGTGGACACCAGCTCCACCAGCTCGCGCCGGTTGGCCAGGCGCGCCTCGCCGGTAGCAAAGCGCGGGTCATCGGCCCATTGCGGATGATCGAAAAGCCTTGCCATACGGCGCCATTCGTCGTCCGAACCGATCGAGATGACGCACCATTCGTCGTCGCCGGCGCACGGATACACCGCGTGCAGGCTGGTGTCGTCGCGGATCGGGCCGAGGCCGGCGGCCCGCGCGGCCTCCAGGACGTACAGCGTGTCGAGCTGATTGACCACGACCTCGGCCTGCGAAATGTGCACGTGGGCGCCGTGGCCGGTCCGGTTGCGGCGGATCAGCGCGGCCAGCGCCGCGATCGCGGTGACCCGCCCGACCACGTGGTCGGGAAATATCGTCGTCGCGTCGTAGAAGGAATGCCGCGCGCCGTCGGCGGCGCCGTCCGGATCGTCGGACGTCCAGAGCCGGGTGACGCCGGTGGCGGCGCGCACCAGCGGGCCGTAGCCCATCCGGGTGCTCCACGGCCCGGTGTCGCCGAACGCGCTGCTGCCGGCGAGCACGATCCGCGGGTTGAGCCGGCGCAGGTTGTCATAGGAAAACCCAAGGGCGGCAAGGGTTCCCGGTTTGAAGTTGGCGAACACCGCATCGGCCTCCGCGACCAGTCGCCCGAAGAGGTCCTTGCCCCGCGGGCTGCGCAGGTCCAGACCGAGCCCGAGCTGGTTGCGGTGGGTCCACGCGAACGACTCGCTCATGGCGGCGCCGGCGCGGGCCTGCCGCAGCCCGTCCGGGTAGTCGGCGCTTTCGACCTTGATGATCTCGGCGCCCAGGTCGCCGAACAACCGGCTCAGCTCTCCGCCGGCGACGATGATGCCCAGGTCGAGAATCCGCAGCCCCGCCAACGGCTGTTCGCCGACCCTGCCCGAGGGGGCCGATACCACCGCGGGATTGGCGCGCCAGTACGGTTCGTCCGCCCCCGCGGTGGGCGCCGGGGAGCGAAAACCCGACCGCTGCCCGTCGACGACGAAATAACCGGTGGGCACGGCGGTGCGCACGCCCGGGACGAGCTCGGCCTGCGTGATCGCGCCCACCGCCTGGAAGTGTTCGGAGCCCAGGACCCAGGACGGCGGCAGCACCGCCGCGATCGGCACGCCGTGCGCCTGCCCGGCGGCCACCAGATCCTTCATCGTCTGCTCGGCGAACAGCGCCCGCACCAGCACGCTGATCTCCGGCCAGGCCGCAAAGCGGGCACCGATGGCGTCGTATGCGGGGTCTTGGAAGGCCTCCGGCTCCCCCAGCCAGCGCCGCAGGCCGCGCCACTGCCGCGGTGCCATCACGCACAACCGGACGTAGCCGTCGCTGCACGGCAGGATCGGGTACGCGTCCTGGTTTTTCGGCCGTCCGCGCCACCCTCCGCTGCGACGCGCGCCGGCGGCGGCCTGGCCGTGGGCGCCGAACGCCGGGTCGAGCGCCATCACGACGGCGTCGAACCGGGCGAAGTCAATGTAATCGCCCGTGCCGCAACGTAGTCGGTTGTAGTAGGCGACAAGCGCGGCCCAGGCCGCCTGCACGGCTGCGGTGGACGACGCGATGCCGTCCGGCGGCAACACCGGGGTGCCGGTGGTGGGCCCGGATCGCGACAACGAGCCGGACATCGCGTACAACACCGGGTCGGTGGCGCGCCACGACGACCGCGGGCCCGTCGCGCCGAAGTCGGTGATCGAGAGCACCACCAGGTGCGGGTATCGGGCGGCCAAATCGGGGCCCGGCGCGCCGAATGCGGCGGCCAGCCCGTCCAGGCCGCTGTCCACCACGATGTCGGCCTCGGCGGCGAGATCGAGCAACCGGTAGCAGGCGTCCTCGTCGAGCGGGTCCAGCACGGCACTGCGCTTGTTGGCGTTGTGCACAGCGAACGGGATGCTCGTGCCGGCCAGCGTCGGCAATTGCTCGCGCTCCAGGTCGCCCCCGGGCGGCTCGACCTTGAGCACGTCGGCGCCCAGATCGGCGAACAGCCGGGTCACCGCGTCGGCATCGCCGTTCGACAGGTCGAGGACGCGAACGCCATCCAGCAACCCGTCGCCCATCCGCCCACCGTACCCGAGCCTCCGCAGCTAACCCCGGGCGTTGGCGCGGCGCCCAAATGCCCGGCCGCCCAAGCCGGTTCGAACGGAAATCCGGACCCGCTACGCTCGGTAGTTCTGTCGACGATCCCCCGGATGGAGGCCCACCGCGCATGACCGCCCACCTGAGCTACGTCGAGGCCGTGATCGTCGGCGCGTTCCAGGGCGTCACCGAGCTGTTCCCGGTCTCCAGCCTGGGGCACTCGGTCGTGGTGCCGGCACTGGTCGGTGGGCAATGGGCCCGGGACCTCAGCGTCTCGGCCCCCGAGTCGCCCTACCTGGCGTTCATCGTCGGCCTGCACGTCGCCACCGCCGCCGCGCTGCTGGTGTTCTTCTGGCGGGACTGGCTGCGCATCGTGGCCGGCTTCGTGTCGTCGGTGCGGCATCGCCGCATCGAGACGCCCGACGAGCGGCTCGCCTGGCTGATCGTCGTCGGCACCATACCGGTGGGGCTGGCCGGGGTGGCCCTCGAGCACCTGTTCCGGACCACACTGGGCAAGCCGATCCCGGCGGCGGCGTTCCTGGTGCTCAACGGCATCGTCCTGTATGCGGGTGAGGTGTTGCGCCGCCGCGTGTCGCCGGCGGGTGCCGTGGACGAGCGCAACGAGCCGCACAGCGGTGAGGCCATTGACAACCGGCTGGCCCAGCTGTCGATGCGCCGCGGGTTGGTGATCGGCGCCTCCCAGATCCTGGCGTTGCTCCCCGGCATCAGCCGCTCCGGCATCGCCATGGTGGCCGGCCTGTGGCGCGGCCTGTCGCACGAAGACGCCGCCCGCTTCTCCTTCCTGCTGGCCACGCCGATCATCCTGGCCGCCGGGGTCTACAAGATCCCCGATCTTTTCGGGCCGGTCGGGGCGGGCATCCACGGCCAGGTGCTGGCCGGCAGCGTCGCCTCCTTCGTCGCCGCCTACCTGGCCGTCCGCTACCTCACCCGGTACTTCCAGACCCGCACCCTGACGCCGTTCGCCGTCTACTGCGCGCTGGCGGGCGGGATCAGCCTGGTGGTGCTCAGCCTGCGCTGAAGCGCGCACCGGCTTCGCCTAACCTGGGATCACCTTCCGTCGCATCGTCGACCGAAGGTCGATCGACGAGTTCGGAGACTGCGCATGAGCCATGCCGAAGCGCGAGGGGCCGCGCCGGAACGGGAATCGGTGTGGGATTATCCACGACCGCCCCGCCTGGAGCCCTTCACCGGGCGGATCACCGTGGAGCTGGGCGGCGAAGTGATCGCGTCGACCGAGCAGGCCTGGAGGGTGCTCGAGACCAGTCATCCGCCGACCTATTACCTCCCGCGGGAAGCCTTTGCCGGCGCAACATTGCGTCAGGCGTCCGGAAGCTCGTGGTGTGAGTGGAAAGGGCAGGCCACCTACTACGACCTGGTGAGCGCCACCGCGGTCGCCCCCAAGGCCGCGTGGAGCTACCTGCACCCGTCGCCCGGGTTTGCGTCGCTACGCGGCGCGGTCGCGGTGCTGGCGGCGAAGGTCGACCGCTGCACCGTCAACGGCGAGGTCGTGGTCCCACAACCGGGCGGCTTCTACGGGGGTTGGATCACGAGCTGGATCACCGGACCGTTCAAAGGCGTCCCCGGCTCCGCGGGTTGGTGACCACTCACGAGGCCGTTGCCGGTGCGGTCCGCATCCGGCCGATCACGCTCCCGAGGATCGCGCTGCGAAGGCGCCGGGGCAGCGCCATGAGCGAAGCGGTCAGGAACTTCGCCTGCAGACCGGGCACGACGGTGGTCCGGCGTCCCAGCGCCGAAAGGGTGGCTTCGGCGACCACCTCCGGCGTGGTCGCTGAACTCATGGTCATCCCGGCCCGCGCGCCGAAGCCGGTACGGACGGGACCCGGTGCCACCGACAAGACGTCGACGCCCCGCGGCTTCAGCTCGCCGTGCAGCGCCTCGGCGAAGCCCTGGACGTAGGCCTTGGTCGCCGAGTAGGTCGCCTGCCCCGGAACGCCCTGCCACCCGACGATCGACCCGAACAACACGATGCCGCCGCTTCCGCGGCGGACCAATCGGGGTGTGAACGCGTGCGCGAGCGCGGTCACCGCGGTGACGTTGACCGCGATCATCTCCAGCTCCGGCCCGAGCGCCAAGTCGGGGAACTGACCCACGGTGCCGAAGCCCGCGGCCAGCACCACGAGGCCGACGTCGAGGTGGCTCGTCGCTTCGGCGACCGTCGCCGGGCCGTTCGCGTCGGCGAGATCCGCTGCGACGACCAGGGTTTCGACGCCCGTGGCGGCGTTCACCTCCCGGGCGATCGCGTCCAGCCGCGCCCTGCCTCGGGCCACCAGCACCAGGTTGAGACCGCGGCGTGCCAGCTCGTGGGCGATCGCCCGGCCGATGCCGTCGCTGGCCCCGGTGACCAAGGCCCACGGTCCGTAACGGCTGCGAAACCGATTGGCGCTCATGGCGCAAGCATAGCGATGGATGTTATCGGCGTCAACATAAGACGGTCGCTAGCCGATGCCGCGCTCGAACGCGTCGAGCAGGCGGCCGGTGATCCGCCGCTTGTCGGCCTCCGGCAGGCCGCTCAACGCCCCGTCCAAATACAGCGTGGCCAACCCGTGGACGGCGGCCCACGCCGCTTCGTCGAGTCCGGCCCGACGGCGGGGCGCGACCACTCCGGTCTTTACCAGGTCGTCGACGCAGCGCCGCAGGAGCTGGAACGGATGTTGTTCCCCCGCAACCGTTTCTGCGGCCTCGACGGTCTCGCGGCTGGCCGGGTGAGACGCGAAAGCGGTGCGGAACAGTCCGGGTTCGGTGAGCGCGAAGTCGACGTACGCGTGACCGGTGGCGCGGAATCGTGCCAGCGCCCGGCGCTTTCGATCGCCGCGTGCCGGCACCGCGTTCAGGGCCTCCTGCATCGTGGTGGCCAGCTGTTCCAGGGCGTAGGCGATGACACCCGCGAGCAATTCATCACGGTCCGCATAGTGGCGGTAGGCGGCCGCGTTGCTCACGCCCGCCCGGCGCTGTACGTCACGCATGACCACCGCGTCGGGTCCGCCGGCGCGGGCCAGTTCCACCGCGTGGTCCAGCAGGGCCCTGCGCAGGTCCCCGTGGTGGTACGTGTCAGTGGATGACCGGGTTTGATGCGCTCCTGGCGGTCGTGGCATAGCGCTATGGTGACATCGCCGCTCGGCGGTTTCCGGCGGGACTCACCGCGGCACGCGGAAAGGTTTGCCACTTCAATTGGGGTGCGTCGCCCGCTCTTCGGTGAAGCACGATGGCGGCACTTCCCCCCAGGTGGTCGGCAATGCCGTCACGGCGAGCGTGCCGTAGTTGACGGAGACCTCGCCGAGCCGGCCGCGCAGGCGCCGGTAGATGACCCCGTGTGCGCCGTCGGTGATGTAGTCGCGCAGCGAGGTTTCGCTGTCGAACGCGCCGAAGGTCCGGAATCTGCCCCGCTCCCAGTCGATGTCGAATCCGAAGCGGATCATGCCGGGAAAGGCTTTGGCGTGCGCTATCACCGACGGTATCGCCGCGGCGAAGGCGGGCAGGTGTTGCAGCCGTCGCACCTGGAGTTGCAACCACACGGAGGGGTAGCCGTCCGCGCACCCTTGCGCGGTCGGCAGCCGCTTCTCGCCGTCGAACATCACCTTCACAACCGCGCGCCTTCCTTTACCATGTTATCGCCGTAAACATACCAGGTTGTTGCGGCGCGGGCAACGGGCGATGCCCATCGGCGTGGATGCTTCCTAGACCGGCTGGCACCGGTAGCGCAGCTGACGCGCCGGCGTGTCGCCGAAAGGCGTTGTGCGGCAACCGCCGTCGAAGTTCCAGCCGTCGCGTTCGTAGAACCTCCGGGCCGAGGCGTTGCCCTCGAGCACCCACAACACGGCGCCCGCCACGCCCACGAGGCGGAGCCGCTCCCGGGCGGCGGCCATCAGCAACCGACCCACCCCGCGGCGCACATGCGCGGGATCGACGTAAATCGCCATCAGCTCACCGAAATTCGGCAGGTCGCCGTCACGGCACAGGCCGGTGGTGACCAGGCCGCGGATCGCCGAACCGTCGACCGCGACCAACGTGGACGGCATCCGCAGCCCCACCCGGCCGAAGGTGTACCGGTCGGCGAAGAAGGCAGGCTCGAGCTCGTCGAGAAAGTCCCGCGCGATCAGGCCCTGGTAGGCCGACCGCCACGACCGCAGCTGCACCCGGGCCACATCGTCGGCGTCCGCCAGGACGGCCGCCCGCACCTCGGTCACCGTTGCAGTATCGGCCGCGACGGCGCTATTTGCGCGTCGCGGCGCCGAGTGCTGTGCTTAGCCCATCGTCAAACCTGACACCCGTCAACTTCGCTGGAGGACCGCCATGGCAGACACGGCATCGATCGGCCTGAAGGTCCGCGGCAAGGTCATCGTGATCACCGGCGGGGCGCGCGGCATCGGGCTGGCCACCGCGACCGCGCTGCACAACCTCGGCGCCAAGGTCGCCATCGGCGACGTCGACGAGGTACGGGTGAAGGAGTCGGGCGCCGCGCTCGGCCTGGACGTCTACGGCAAGCTCGACGTCACCGACACGCATTCGTTCGCCGACTTCCTGGACGAGGTCGAGCGCCAACTGGGCCCGATCGACGTGCTGATCAACAACGCCGGCATCATGCCGGTCGGCCGCATCGTCGACGAGCCGGACGCGGTCACCCGCCGCATCCTGGACATCAACGTCTACGGCGTGATCCTGGGCAGCAAGCTGGCCGCACAGCGCATGGTCCCGCGCGGCTCCGGCCACGTCATCAACGTCGCCTCGCTGGCCGGTGAGCTCAACGTCGTCGGCCTGGCCACCTACTGCGCCAGCAAGCACGCGGTCGTCGGGTTCACCGATTCGGCCCGGCTGGAGTATCACTCGACCGGCGTGAAGTTCTCCATGGTGTTGCCGACGTTCGTCAACACCGAGCTCGTCGCCGGGACCCCCGGGATGAAGGGGTTCCGTAACGCCGAACCGGCCGAGATCGCCGACGCGATCGTCGGGCTGATCGCCCGCCCGAAGCCTCGGGTGCGGATCACCAAGGCCGCCGGGGCCATGGTGGTGTCCCAGAAATTCTGGCCACGCCGCCTCGCCGAGGGGCTCAACCGGATGCTCGGCGGCGACCACGTCTTCACCGACGACGTCGACGTGGAAAAGCGCCGGGCCTACGAGGCGCGCGCCCGCGGCGAGGAGTCGTCGGCGATCGCGAGCGCGGCGGAGCCGGGCGATGCGGGTCGCCGCCATCAGGAGTAGCGAGCGCGACGAGCGGTGTTCAACTGGGGCGCGGACAATCGGGCGGGTGACCGCAGAAACCGCAGCATCCGCGACGACCGTTTCCCTCGCCGACGACGAAGTCAACCTGATCAATGCGTATTGGCGCGCCGCCAATTACCTGTCGGTCGGGCAGATTTATCTGCTCGACAACCCGCTGCTGACCGAGCCGCTGGCGCCCGAACACGTCAAGCCCCGGCTGCTGGGGCACTGGGGCACCACGCCCGGGCTCAACCTCGTCTACGCCCACCTGAACCGCGTCATCCGCAACCGCGACGCCAACGTCATCTACGTCACGGGGCCCGGGCACGGCGGCCCCGGGCTGGTAGCGAACGCCTACCTCGAGGGCACCTACAGCGAGGTCTACACCGGCATCGAGGAGGACGCCGAAGGGCTGCGAAAGCTGTTCCGGCAGTTCTCTTTTCCCGGCGGCATCCCCAGTCACGTGGCGGCCCAGACCCCGGGGTCGATCCACGAGGGCGGCGAACTGGGCTACGCGCTGGTGCACGCCTACGGCGCGGCTTTCGACAACCCGGACCTGGTGGTGGCCTGCGTGGTCGGCGACGGCGAGGCGGAGACCGGCCCGCTGGCCGCCAGCTGGCATTCCAACAAGTTCCTCAACCCGGTCACCGACGGCGCGGTGCTGCCCATCCTGGCGCTCAACGGCTACAAGATCGCCAACCCGACCGTGCTGGCGCGCATCCCCCACCCCGAGCTGGAAGCGCTGCTGCGCGGTTACGGCTACCGGCCGATCACGGTCGCCGGTGACGACCCCACCGACGTGCACCGGCAATTGGCCGCCGCGCTGGACGACGCCTTCGACGACATCGCGGCCATCCAGAGCGCGGCGCGCGGCGGCAACAGCGTCGCGCGGCCCGTCTGGCCGATGATCGTGCTGCGCACGCCCAAGGGCTGGACCGGGCCGAAAATGGTGGATGGCAAGAAGGTCGAGGGCACCTGGAGGGCGCACCAGGTGCCGCTGGCCGAGACGCACGACAACCCGACGCACCGCGCGCAGCTGGAGGAATGGCTGCGCAGCTACCGGCCCGAGGAATTGTTCGACGCCGGCGGCGCGCTGCGCCCCGAGCTGCGGGCGCTGGCGCCGCGCGGCGACCGCCGGATGAGCGCCAACCCGCACGCCAACGGCGGCCTGCTGCTGCACGACCTCGACCTGCCCGACTTCCGCGACTACGCCGTGCCGGTGTCGCGTCCGGCCACCCAGACGCACGAGGCCACCCGGGTCCTGGGCACCTTCCTGCGCGACGTGATCGCCCGCAACTCCGACCGGTTCCGCCTGATGGGTCCCGATGAGACCGCCTCGAATCGGCTCGACGCCGTGTACGGGTCGACGGCCAAGGTGTGGATGTCGGAGATATCACCCGACGACGAGCACCTCGCGCCGGACGGCCGGGTGATGGAGGTGCTCTCCGAGCACCTGTGCCAGGGCTGGCTGGAGGGCTACCTGCTGACCGGCCGGCACGGCCTGTTCAACTGCTACGAGGCGTTCGTGCACATCGTCGACTCGATGCTCAACCAGCACGCGAAATGGCTTGCCACCAGCCGTGAACTGCCTTGGCGGCGGCCGATCGCGTCGCTGAACTACCTGCTGACCTCGCACGTGTGGCGCCAGGACCACAACGGTGCGTCGCACCAGGATCCCGGGTTCATCGACCTGGTCGCCAACAAGCGGGCCGAGCTGACGCGGGTGTATCTGCCGCCGGACGGCAACACGCTGTTGTCGGTGGCCGACCACTGCCTGCGCAGCCGCAACTACGTCAATGTCATCGTCGCCGGCAAGCAGCCCGCGCTGGCCTACCTGGACATGGACGAGGCGATCGCCCACTGCGCGCGCGGCCTGGGCATCTGGCCGTGGGCGAGCACCGCCAGCGCCGAACCCGACGTGGTGCTGGCCTGCGCCGGGGACATCCCGACGCTCGAGACCCTGGCAGCGGCCGACATCCTGCGCCGCGAACTGCCCGGGCTGGCGGTCCGGGTGGTCAACGTCGTCGACCTGATGCGCCTACAGCCGGAATCCGAGCACCCACATGGCTTGCCGGACAGGGAATTTGACGCGCTGTTCACCCGCGACAAGCCGGTCATCTTCGCCTACCACGGCTACCCGTGGCTGATCCATCGGCTGACCTATCGGCGCACCAACCATCCGCACATCCATGTGCGCGGGTTCAAGGAGCGTGGCACCACCACGACGCCGTTCGACATGGTGATGCTCAACGACCTCGACCGGTTCCACCTCGTCATGGACGTCATCGACCGGGTCGACGGGCTGGCCAGCCAGGCCGCGGTGCTGCGTCAGCGTATGGTCGACGCCCGGCTGGCGGCCCGCGGCTACACCCGGGAGCACGGCGAGGACGACCCGGCGATCTCGGCCTGGACCTGGGAGGAACGTCGCGAGTGACGGGCGGGTGATCTTGCGCGCCGGGCTCTCCCGAGCTCAGCGATAGTCCCTCGGCTTCTCGGCGTCGATGTGCCAGATCCAATTACCGTTGAGGGGCCTGTCGAAGACAAGAGCACCCGTGGGAGCGATGACAAATATCGAGAGCAACGTCCAAATCGTTGTCGCCATCGGTTGCTCCTCTCGTGCGAGCTGATCCTTCACGTTGTAACCATCTTGGATAGTTACATCTTGCGCCCGACGGTGAAACCTGTCAAGGTGGTTACGTGAAGTTCCAGTACGTGGGCGGTCGGCGATGCCTCGACTTCGTGGGCACGCTGAGGTATCGAACGTCGGCCCGCGAGGAACTGCTGACTGACCCGCAACGGCTGTCGGACTGGGCGGTCGGGGCCGGGCTGCTGGATGCGGGGATCGAGATCACCGACGACGAGCTGGCCACGGCGATCGCGCTGCGCGAAGCCATCTATCGCGTCGTCTCGGCAAGGCTCAGCGGCGACGCGCCCGAGGTCGCCGACGTCGACCTGCTCAATGAGCAGGCCGCCCAGCGCCAGCTCACCCCCGTGTTGCACCCGGACGGATCCGTGCGCCGCGACGGCACCGCGCCGCAGCTCCTCGCGGTGCTGGCCGCCGATCTGCTCGACCTCTACGGCGGGCCCGACATCGAGCGCGTCAAGGAATGCGCCGCTCCTCGCTGCACCCGCCTCTACATCGACGCGTCGCGGGCCCGCAACCGGCATTGGTGTGGGATGGGCACGTGCGGCAACCGGGCCAAGGTCCAGGCGTTCCGCGCCCGTCAGCATGCCGCCGCCGGGGCGCCCTCCTCCGACTGAGCCGGGTAAACGGGGCTCACAGGTAAACTTGGCGGATGCCCGACGCCATCGCTGCCGCACAGCCCTCGGCGCTGCACCGGTTCCACGTCCACCTCGACATCGCCGTGGTCGTCGCGGTGCTGGTGCTGACCAACCTGATCGCGCACTTCACGACGCCGTGGGCCAGCATCGCCACCGTCCCGGCCGCCGCCGTCGGCCTGGCGATCCTGATGCGCGCCCGGGGTCTGGACTGGGCCGACCTCGGCCTGGGCCGGCAGCACTGGCGGTCCGGGTTGGGGTATGCGCTGGCCGCCGTCGGCGTCGTCGCGGCGGTTATCACGCTGGGGATCCTGTTGCCCATGACCCGGCCGATGTTCCTGAACAACCACTACGCCACGATCTCCGGCGCGCTGGTCGCCTCCATGGTGATCATCCCGCTGCAGACCGTGATCCCCGAGGAGCTGGCCTTCCGGGGTGTGCTGCACGGCGCGCTGAACCGGGCCTGGGGTTTCCGGGGGGTGGCGCTGGGCGGGTCGCTGCTGTTCGGCCTGTGGCACGTCGCCACCTCGCTGGGGCTCACCAGCAACAACGTCGGCTTCACCCGGCTGTTCGGCGGCGGCTTCGCTGGGATGCTGGCCGGGGTGACGCTTGCGGTGCTGGCGACGGGGGCGGCCGGGTTCGTCTTCAGCTGGCTGCGCCGGCGCAGCGGCAGCCTGATCGCGCCGATCGCGCTGCACTGGTCGCTGAACGGCCTCGGTGCCCTGGCCGCGGCGCTGGTCTGGCACCTGTCGACCTGAGGTCGAATCAGACCAGCAGCACCGCCGCGCCCGCGATGCGCCCGGCGCTGAGATCGGCCAGGGCCTCGTCGGCCCGGTCGAGCGGGTACTCCGGCGTGGTCACCTCGATGTGGTGCTGTCCGGCGAAGTCCAGGAAGGCCCGCGCGTCGGCGCGGGTGTTCGAGGTGACCGACCGTACCTGGCGTTCCTGAAACAGGTGGCGCTGGTAGTTCAGGGGCGGGATATCGGAGAGGTGAATGCCCGCGATCGCCAGCGTGCCGCCGCGGTCCAGCGCCTCCAGCGCCGGCAGCACCAGCTCCCCCACCGGCGCAAAGAGGATCGCGGCGTCCAGCGGCACGGGTGGCGGGTCGGCGGCGCCCTGCGCCGACGCCGCCCCGAGCTCCAGCGCCAGCCGGCGGGCGTCGGCCCCGCGGGTCATCACGTGCACTTCGGCACCCTGAGCCAACGCCACCTGCGCGGTGATATGGGCGCTGCCGCCGAAGCCGTACAGACCCAGCCGTCCCCCCGGCGGCAGCTCGGCGCGCAGCAGGGAGCGGTACCCGATGATGCCCGCACACAGCAGCGGCGCCAGTTCGGTGTCGCTGTAACCGCTCGGCAGGTGATGCGCGAAAGCTGCTGGGACAGTGGCGAATTCGGCGTATCCACCATCGGCGTCCCAGCCGGTGTAGCGGGAGTCCGGGCAGAGGTTCTCGTTGCCCCGCCGGCAGTACTTGCACACGCCACAGGTGTGCCGCAGCCAGGCGATGCCCACCCGGTCCCCCGGTTTGAACTCATCACCGGCCTCGGCGCCGACTTCGACGACCTCGCCCACCACCTCGTGGCCCGGCGTCACCCCCTCGCGGTGTACCGGGAGGTCGCCCTCGGCGACGTGCAGGTCGGTGCGGCACACGCCGCATGCCCGCACCGCGACCAGCAACTCCGATGGTTGGGGCCTCGGCACCTCGGCGGTGACCCGCTCGAGCGGGCCGGTCTCCATGGGTCCCGGGCGGCGCACCCGCCATGCGCGCATCGTCGTGGTCGTCGCCGCCCGGGCCATGCCTACATCATGCCGGGTTAGCCGCGGTCAGGTCCGGTGCCGCACCATGCCCACGACCCAGAGCAGGATCAGCGATCCGAGCAGCGCGGTGAAGAAGGTGAAGATGTAGCCGCCGCCGGCGGTGTTGAGGAAGAAACTCAGGATGAAGCCACCGATCAACGCGCCGACGATGCCGATCACGATGTCCATCAGGATGCCGGCTCCGCTGCCCCTCATGATCCGGCTGGCGAGCGCGCCCGCCAGACCGCCGATGATGATGTAGCCGATCCAGCCGACGCTGGTCAGGGTGGATGATCGGGCAAGAAATTCGGTTGCTGCGATGACGTCCATACGGGTCTCCTTGCAATCCGTGGCAAAGCCCAGCGGGACCGCTGGGCCGTGCCCAGGGAATACCCCATTTCTCCCTATGAAACATGCGCCAAATTGCCGGATTCGGGCCGGCGGGGAGGGTCAGCGAAAGGGGGTCCGGCGGCCCGTCAGCTCGCCACGTTCCGCTGCGGCGTCGGCGCGGTACCGGGAGTGACTTCGCCCGCGGGCGCCTGGCCCGGAGCCGGGGCGGGAGCGGGAGCACCGGGGGCCGGCGCGGGGGCTCCGGGAGCCGGCGCCGGGGCGGCCGGCGGCGTCCACGGCTGGATGGACTCGGCGAGAGCCTTCGCCGCGCCCTGGTCCACCGGGTCGTTCGAGGTCCCCAGCCACACCACGAACCAGCGCTGCGGGGGCCCGTTCCCGGCCGAGGGCGAGCCGACGACGCCCGTCCAGATCTGGCCGTTGGGCTTGGACGGATCGCTGAACTTCACCTCGTAGTACGACGCGCTTCCGGTGATCCCGTTGGCGGCGGTCAGCGGTTCGCTCGTCTGGTTGATCCGGGTGCCGGGATAGGGCATGAAGAACTCACCCATGTCCGAGCCGAGCCGCACCGCGGCTTTGGCGTTGGTGGCTTCGGCGCTGGCATAGAGCTTCTGGTCCAGCCGGCCCATCACGATGCGCGTGTCGTTGGCGACCGGCGGCGCCTGCCCGGGCGCCGGGGGCTGTCCGGTGGTCTTGCTGAGCAACTCCGAACCGTAGTCCAGGTGGGACGCGTCGGATTCGACCCACGCAGGGGGCAGCACGAAGCTGAAGCCGCCGACGGCGTTGCCGATCCGGCCGGCGTTGGGGTCGACGGCCGGTGGCGGTGGCGCGTTCGGGTCAACCGGTGGCGGGGGCGGCGCCGGGTTCTGATCGCCCGGTTGCGCCTGCGGCGCCCCGGGAGCGCCCGGCGGGGGCGGCGTCGTGGTGGTCGCCGGCGCGGGCGCGGGCGCGGCCGTCGTGCTCGGCGGGACCGGGGTCGGGGTCTCCGGATCGGCGCTGGACGTCGCCGGTAATGCGATGGCGACCGCGCCCGCGCTGGTCACCGTGGCGATCGCCAGCGTCGCCCAGAATCCTTTGCGACGTGTCGAGTTCGCGTCCACCTGCTCCATGGCGACGAACCTACCGCGTTACCGCTGTGACGCAAGGGTGCCGTGCGGCAGTTCTGCCGATGTTGCCGATGTGCAACCTTGGGCGGTCCCCGCAGGTCACCGGGGTGCCGGATACAGCGTCACCTCGTGGGCCTTGACGGAGAACCACACCCGCTCCCCCGGCGTCAGCCGCAGTTCCGTGGCCGCGTCCGCGGTGATCTCTGCGGCCAGCCCGGGTGCGCCGTCCGGCTGTTCCCGGCTCCGCACCAGAACCGCGGACCCGCGGGCGTCGAGTTCGGCGACCGTCACCTCGACCGCATTGCGTGGGCTGCCGTGCGGCCGGTCCCGGTACACCGCGACGGCCGTGGGTGGGAACACCGCGACCGCGTGGACGACGTGGGCGTCCAGCCGCTGGCCTGGGGCTGCCTGCCAGTGCGCGCCGGAGTGGTCGCGCAACGACCCGTCGTCCCCGACGGTGCCGTCGACGATGTTGATGCCCGCGATGCGGGCGCCGAAATGACTGCGCGGGGCGGTGAGAACGCTTGACGCCGGGCCGATTTCGGCGATCCTCCCGGATTCGAGGACCAGCACCCGATCGGCCAGCGTGAATACGTCGAGCAGTTCATGGGTGACCAGGACGACCGCGCAACCGGTCCGGCTGACCACGTCGCGCAGCACCGCACGTATGCCGGCGGCCGCGGCTACGTCGAGTCCGGTCAGTGGCTCGTCGAGCAGCAACACATCGGGTTCGGCCGCCAGCGCGCGGGCGATCGCCACCCGCTGCGCCTGGCCCCCGGAGAGCTGCCGCGGTTTGCGGTCGGCGAGGCGTTCGGCGTCCACCTCGCGCAGCCAGCGCAGCGCCGTCGCCCTCCCGTTGGCCCCGGATGGGCGAAACAACCCGCGACGGCTGTGCGGCCCGAACGCGACGTTGCCGACCACGCTCAGGTGCGGGAACAGCAGCGGATCCTGCAGTAGCAGCCCCACCCGTCGATCGTGCGTTGCCACGTTCACCCCGGCCGCGGTGTCGGTCAGCACCCGATCCCCCAACCGCACCACCCCCTCGTCGGGACGAACCAGGCCGGCGATGACATGCAGCGCGGTGGACTTGCCGGCGCCGTTGGGACCCAGGACGGCCAGCACCTCGCCAGCCGACACCGAGAACTCAACATCCAGACGGCGGTCGGCGACGACGGCGCGCAGCTGCAGCTCGCTCATCGGCTGACGTCGGTCTCGGTCAGCCGGCGTGCGCCCAGGCCCAGCACCACCAGTGCGGCCACGACCACCAACAGAATCGACAGCGCCACCGCGGCGTTCGCGTCGGTCACCCGCTGCAGGTAGATCTCCAGCGGCAGCGTCCGGGTGACGCCCTGCCGGGAGCCGGCGAACGTCAACGTCGCACCGAACTCCCCCAGCGAGCGGGCGAACGCCAGCACCGCTCCCGACGTCAGCCCCGGCAGCAGCAGCGGCATTGTCACCCGCCACCACACCACGCTGGGCCGCGCGCCCAGCGTCGCGGCCACCACCTCGTAGTCGGCTCCGGCGGTGCGGGCGGCGCCCTCGAGGGAGATCACCAGGAACGGCAGCGAGACGAACGTCTGCGCCAGCACCACCGCGGTGGTGCTGAAGGCGATGCTGACGCCGGCCGCCTCCAGGTAGCGCCCGATCAAGCCGACCCGGCCGAACGCGTAAAGCAACGCGATGCCGCCCACCACCGGCGGTAGCACCAGCGGTAGCAGGATCAGCGGTCGCAGCATCCGCACCGGGCGCGCGGTGCTGCGGGCCAGCACCAGCGCCATCGGCACTCCCAGCAGCACACACAGGGCGGTGCTGGCGGCGGCCGTCTTCAGGCTCAGCGCCAGCGCCGTCCTGGACGAGGCGCTGGTGATCAGCGACCAGAAGTTCGGCCAGTCAACCTTGATCGCGATCGCCAGCAGTGGGAGCACCACGAACGCGGCTCCCACGGCGGCGGGCACGTATACCCACCGCGGCAGATCCGTACGACGCTCCCTGATACGTATGCCCCTAACCGTTGTGGGGAGATCTACACCGCCTCAACCTAGCGCCGGACGTGTTGGGAATCGGCTAGCGTCCCGCGCTCGGCGGGGTGCTTTCCGCCGATGCACCAGCTCGGTCAACTCTGTAGTGACCCGACTTCGCTCAAATCAATGGCACGACAGCGGGGCTCATGATGGAGAGCCCGGGGCATCGAGCCGGGCCTGGCGGCGGGTCGCGAGCATCGAGATCCGATGGCACCGGATAGCGCGAGCGAGTTTGGTTGTGCTGCAATCTGTTTGGGCTTTGATGTGGTGCCGTTCGCGAATCTAGTTGGTCGATGGTGGTGGTTGGGGTTGGAAGGGTGTGTACCACCACCAGTCGGCGCGTTCGCCGGTGGGTCCGGGGTAGGGCGCCACGGTGGGTGGGGGCTGGGG
>NZ_LZJH01000059.1:0-11393 GCF_001666745.1 Mycobacterium sp. E2699
GGGACGTTGACCGCCGTGGTCGGTCCGTCGGCGGCGAGCATTCGGCGCTGCTCGAACTGATCGTCGGCACCCGGGAGCCGTTGACGTACATGCCGCGGGGGCCGCTGTCGATGGCGACCCAGTGGCTGCCGGTGAACCGCAGCACCACGTCCGGCTGGGGCACCGGCGGTGGTGGGCCGCCACCCGGGCGCTGCAGCGGAACGTCGACGCCGCGGCCGTGGCCGACCAGCACGTCGCGCCCGGGGGCGAAGACGTACCGCGCCGGTCCGACCCATACGGTCAACGGGGCGGCCGGGTAGGCGGACGCCTCCATCCGAATCACCGCCCCCTTCCGTCACGGTCAGACCGAACAGACATCGATTCCAGTGTCTACCCGCTGGTGATCTTTCGTCACCGGGCCGTCGTCGTCACAGGGTATGGCGGCGCGGTGCCGACGCGGCGTTCTCGAGCAGCCGCCGCAGCACCCCGACCGCTTCCCTGAGCACCTCGCGGTCCCCGGGCTCGAGCAGGGCCAACTGCGGTTCGATCGCGGCGGCCCGGTCGGCCCGAACGGCGTTGAGGGTGCGGATCCCGTCGGCGGTGATGCGGATCCGGACCGCCCGGGCGTCCCCCGGATCGACGGTCCGGGTGACCAGGCCCGCATCCTCGAGCCGGCGTACCTGGGTGGTCATGGTCGGTTGCGAACAGTGATCGACGGAAGCCAGGTCGCCGATTCGGGCTTCGCCGTGGGCCTCGATGGTGGCCAGCAGCCTGGCCTGGGCCGCGGGCAGGGGCATCTGGATGCGCTGGGTGGCCAGCCGGTTGAGGCGGGCGACGACGGCGAGCAGGTCGGCCCCCAGGCCGGACTGCGGTGTGTTTGCGGCGTCAACGACATCGCTGTGGTTGGCGGCGGATGCATTCATACGTCCATGTTTGCATAGCTTTGCTAAGCGAGACGAGTCTCACACGCCCGGCGCCAAAGCCCCTGCGCATGGTGTGGCGCGGCGAGTAACTGCCGCGGCCTGGCAGAATCGATGAAGTGACCGCCCCTCGATCGTCCCCCGCGCGCCCTCGGGGCGGAGCGCTGCAACCGGTCGAATTGGCGCAGGCCTCCGTGATGGGGGCGTTGTGCGCGGTGATCGCGATCATCTCCGTGGCCGTCCCGTTCGCCGCGGGACTGGCCTTGCTGGGCACCGTGCCCACCGGGCTGCTGGCCTACCGTTACCGGCTTCGCGTCCTGGTGGCCGCGACGGTCGCCGCCGGGGTGATCGCCTTCCTCATCGCCGGGCTGGGCGGTCTCATGACCGTCGTCCATTGCGTCTACATCGGGGGGCTGACCGGATTCATCAAGCGCAAGCGCCGGGGCACACCGACCGTCATCGTGTCGTCTCTGATCGCCGGACTCGCCTTCGGCGCCGCGAACGTGGGCGCGCTGATGGTGATGACCCGGTTGCGGCACCTGATCTTCAAGGTGATGACCGCGGACGTGGACGGCACCGCCGCTTTCCTGACGCGGACGCACATGCAGGGCGCCGCCGCCGACCTGAAGCGGTATTTCGCCTTCGCGGTGCACTACTGGCAGTGGCTGGTGCTGCTCTATTACTGCATCGGGATCATGATCGTGTCGCTGATCGGCTGGTGGGCGCTGTCGCGACTGCTGGAGCGGATGCGCGGCATCCCCGATGTGCACAAGTTGGACGCCTGGGAGGGCAGCTCGAGCGAGCAGGGTTCCGTCGGGCCGGTTCCCGTGCGGTTCGACAAGGTGCGGTTCCGTTATCCCGGTTCCCGCCAGGACGCGCTGCGCGAGGTCAGCCTGGAACTGAACGTCGGCGAACACGTCGCGATCACGGGGCCCAACGGCTCCGGGAAGACCACGCTGATGCTGATCCTGGCCGGCCGGGAGCCGACGTCGGGCACCGTGCACCGCCCCGGCGCCGTAGGCCTGGGCAAGCTGGGCGGCACGGCCGTCGTCCTGCAGCATCCCGAAAGCCAGGTGCTGGGCACCCGGGTCGCCGACGACGTGGTCTGGGGTCTGCCGCCCGGCACCAAGATCGACGTGGAACGGTTGCTGACCGAGGTCGGCCTCGACGGGCTCGCCGAACGCGAAACCGGAAGCCTGTCCGGGGGCGAACTGCAGCGGCTGGCGCTGGCCGCGGCGCTGGCCCGCGAGCCGGCCCTGCTCATCGCCGACGAGGTCACCACCATGGTCGACCAGCAGGGCCGGGAAGCCTTGCTCCGCGTGTTGTCGGGGCTGACCAAGCGGCACCGCACTGCCCTGGTGCACATCACGCACTACAACAACGAGGCCGAATCAGCCGATCGCACAATCGATCTCAGCGAGTCGCCGGACAACGCGGGCATGGTCGAAACCGCGGTGGCGCCGACGGTGACCATGGGGGCCACCGCGGTCGGTAGCGGCGCGGACGCACCGGTGATCGAACTTGTCGGCGTCGGGCACGAATACGGCAGCGGCACCCCGTGGGCCAAGGCCGCGCTGCGCGACGTCAGCTTCTCCGTGGAGCAAGGCGACGGCGTACTGATCCACGGCGGCAACGGTTCGGGCAAATCGACGCTGGCGTGGATCATGGCCGGGCTGACCGTCCCGACCAGCGGCACCTGCCTCATCGACGGCCGGCCCACCCACGAGCAGGTCGGCACGGTCGCATTGTCGTTCCAGGCGGCGAGGCTCCAGCTGATGCGGCCCCGCGTCGACCTGGAAGTTGCTTCCGCCGCGGGCTTTTCGGCCCGCGAGCACGATCGCGTCGTGGCGGCGCTGGGCGTCGTGGGCCTGGATCCCACCCTGGCCAAGCGGCCGATCGACCAGCTCAGCGGGGGTCAGATGCGCCGGGTGGTGCTGGCCGGACTGCTGGCCCGTTCGCCGCGTGCCCTGATCCTCGACGAGCCGCTGGCCGGGTTGGACGCCGCCAGCCAGCGGGGCCTGCTGCGCCTGCTGGAGGACCTGCGCCGCGAGCGGGGGTTGACGGTGGTGGTCATCTCGCATGACTTCGTCGGGGTCGAGGATCTCTGCCCGCGCACCCTGCACCTGCGCAACGGCACCCTCGAAGCGGTACCCGCCGTGGCGGGGGGCATGGCGTGACCACAACCCCCGCCCCGTCCCGCGCCTCGACCCGGCGCCCCCCGCGTCCGGTGGTGCTGCTCGTTCCCGTGCCCGGAAGCTCGCCCATTCACGACCTGTGGGCGGGCACCAAACTTCTCGTCGTGTTCGGCGCTTCGGTGCTGCTGACGTTCTACCCCGGCTGGGTGACCATCGGGTTGGTGGCGGCGCTCGTGTTGGCGGCCGCCTGGATGGCGCACATCCCGCGCGGCGCGCTGCCGTCGGTACCGCGGTGGCTGTGGATCGTCATCGCCCTGGGAGGCATCACCGCCGCGCTGGCCGGCGGCACTCCCAAGATCCCGCTGGGCGGGCTCGAGATCGGGCTCGGGGGAGCCCTGAACTTCCTCCGCATCACCGCGCTGACGGTCGTCCTGCTCGCGCTCGGGGCCATGGTGTCGTGGACCACCAACGTCGCCGAAATAGGGCCAGCGCTGGCGACTTTGGGCCGGCCGCTGAAACTGTTGCGGATCCCGGTGGACGAGTGGTCGGTGGCTTTGGCGCTGGCCCTGCGCGCCTTCCCGATGCTGATCGACGAATTCCAGGTGCTCTACGCCGCCCGGCGGCTGCGGCCGAAACGCATCCCGCGAAGCCGCAAGGCCCGTCGCCGGCGGCACGCCCTGGAGCTGATCGACCTGCTGGCCGCCGCCATCACGGTGACCCTGCGGCGCGCCGACGAAGTGGGCGACGCGATCACCGCCCGCGGGGGCACCGGCCAACTGTCGGCCAACCCGGCGCGGCCCAAGCGGGCGGACTGGGTCGCGATGGCGATCGCCGTCGCGACCGGCGGCCTCGCGGTGGCGCTCGAGACGGCCTTTCACATCATGCCCTAGGCGGGGAAACCCGGTCACACACACGGTTTTCGCGTAGCTTGAGCGGGTGACCGACATTCGCCGCAGCCGGAACATCGCGGTCCGCCCCTTAGAGGTCTGGGACGTTCTCGCGGACTTCGGCTCCATCAGTTCGTGGGCCGGCAACGTCGACCACTCGTGCATCCTGTCCTCCGGCGCCGACGGGGCAGCGGTGGGCACCGCACGGCGGGTTCAGGTCAAACGCGACGCCCTCGTCGAGCGCATCACCGAGTTCGACCCGCCGCACGCGCTCGCCTACGACATCGAGGGCTTGCCCCGCCGCCTGCGTCGGGTGACCAACCGCTGGACGCTGGAAGCGGGTCCGGCCGGTTCCACCGTGGTGAGCCTGACCAGCACGGTGGAATTAGGTTCTGGTCCGGCCGAAGCCCTGGCCGAACGCGTCGTGTGTCGCTTTCTCGCGCGACAGTCCGACGTGATGCTCGCCGGGCTCGCGAACCGATTGGAGGCCGCCCGTGTCTGATCGTCCCGATGTGGTCGTCATCATGACCGACGAGGAGCGCGCGGTGCCGCCCTACGAGGCTCCCGACGTGCTCGCCTGGCGCGACCGAACGTTGGCCGGGCGCAAGTGGTTTGACGACCACGGCGTCAGCTTCGCGCGGCACTACACCGGTTCGCTGGCCTGCGTGCCGAGCCGCCCGACGATCTTCACCGGGCACTACCCCGACCTGCACGGGGTCACCCAGACCGACGGCATCGGGAAGACGGCCGACGATTCCCGCATGCGCTGGCTGCGCCGCGGCGAGGTGCCCACCCTGGGCAACTGGTTCCGCGCCGCTGGATACGACACGCACTACGACGGCAAGTGGCACATCTCGCACGCCGACCTCGTCGATCCGGCGACCGGCCGTTCCCTGCTGACCAACGACGACGACGGCGTCGTCGACTCCGCCGCGGTGCGGCGCTACCTCGACGCCGATCCGCTTGGGCCGTTCGGCTTTTCGGGATGGGTGGGCCCGGAGCCGCACGGAGCGCTGCTGGCCAACGCGGGCGTGCGCCGCGACCCCCTGATCGCCGACCGCGTCGTCGCGTGGCTCACCGACCGCTACGCCCGCCGCCGCGCCGGCGACCCCGCCGCGCTGCGCCCGTTCCTGTTGGTGGCCAGCTTCGTCAACCCCCACGACATCGTGCTGTTCCCCACGTGGGCGCGCCGAAGCCCGCTGCGGCCCTCGCCATTGGACCCGCCGCCGGTGCCGCCGGCGCCGACCGCCGCCGAGGACCTGTCGGCCAAGCCGGCCGCGCAGATCGCCTTCCGCGAGGCCTACTACTCGGGCTACGGCCCGGCGCCCGCGATCAGCTGGAGCTACGAACGCAACGCCCAGCGCTACCGTGACCTGTATTACCGCCTGCACGCCGAGGTGGACGGGCCGATCGACCGGGTCAGGCGGGCGGTCACCGAGGGCGGCTCGGGCGATGCGGTGCTGGTGCGCACGGCCGATCACGGGGATCTGCTCGGCGCCCACGGTGGGCTGCACCAGAAATGGTTCAACCTCTACGACGAGGCCACCCGCGTTCCGTTCGTGATCGCCCGCATCGGTGCGGGTGCCACGCGGCCCCGCGTCGTCACCGCGCCCACGTCGCACGTCGACCTGGTCCCAACCCTGCTGGGCGCCGCGGGGATTGACGTGGCCGCCGTCGCGTCCACACTCGCCGAGTTGTTCTCCGAAGTCCACGACATGCCGGGCCGCGACCTGATGCCGGTCGTCGACGGCGCGCCGGCCGACGAGGCGCGCGTGGTCTACCTGATGACCCGCGACAACATGCTCGAGGGCGACAGCGGCGCCTCGGGCCTGGCGCGCCGCCTCAAGCGAACCGTCAATCCGCCTGCGCCGCTGCGGATCCGGGTGCCCGCTTATGTGGGCTCGAACTTTGAGGGGTTGGTCGTGCGCGTCGACGAGACGGCCGCAGCGGGCGGCGCGGGGCACCTGTGGAAGCTGGTCCGCACCTTCGACGACCCGGCCACCTGGACCGAACCGGGCGTGCGCCACCTCGCCGCGAACGGGCTCGGCGGCGAGGCCTACCGCACGTCGCCGCTGGACGACCAGTGGGAGCTCTACGACCTGACTGCCGACCCGATCGAAGCCGACAACCGATGGACGGACCCGGATCTGCACGAGTTGCGCGGGCACCTACGGACGCGGCTCAAGCAGGCCCGGGCCAATTCCGTGCCGGAGCGAAACAACGCGTGGCCCTACGCATCTCGCCGCCCGCCGGCGCCGAAGCCGTCGCGGCTCAGGCGCCTGTTCGGGCTGTTCGCCCGCTGACGACGCGAGCGTAACCTGGCTGCGAAAGATCGGCCCGGAATTCGCAGTGTCGTTACGCTCGCGCGGCGGGACCGGCCGCTAGGTCCGCATCCGGTCGATGAGGTTCGACAGCACCACGATGCTCTCGCTGCGTTCGATGTCCGCGCTCGAGCGGATGCGCTCCAAGGCCGCCTCCAGGTGCCGCATGTCACGGGCGAGCACGTGCAGGATCGCATCGGAAGTTCCGGTGACCGTCGCCGCACTGACCACCTCGGGGATGTCCACCCAGGCGGCCCGCAGCCGATCGGGAGCGATGGTGCCGTGGCAGAACACCTGCACGTACGCCTCGGTGTTCCAGCCCAGCGCGCTGTAGTCGACGACGGTGGTGAAGCCCTTGATCACGCCGGTGTCGAGCATCCGGTCGACGCGCCGCTTCACCGCGGGCGCCGACAGGTTCACCCGCTGTCCGATTTCCGCGAAGGTGGCGCGCGCGTGCTGGGTCAACTCGGCGAGGATGCGCTCGTCGGTCTCATCGAGGCGGTCCATGCGCTCCTCCTTAACGAATCGCCGCACACCGGCTTGCCGCACAATAAATCAACTATAGACACGCAAGGAACGTCGTTTGCTTGTTCTAGGCGTCGCAAATACCGTTGATTTATGACGGATTCATACGTCCGCGCCCCGGCGCTCACCCAGCCCATCCGCGCGCCGCGGGCCCGCCGGTACGCGATGACTCCGCCGACGTTTTTCGCCGTCGAGTACGCGATCAACCCCTGGATGGACGTCACCACGCCCGTCGACGCCCACGTCGCGCAGGCGCAGTGGGAGGTCCTGCGGCAGACGTACCTGCGACTGGGCCACCACGTGGACGTGATCGAGCCGGTGCCCGGGCTCCCCGACATGGTCTACGCCGCCAACGGCGGGTTCCTCGCCCGCGACATCGCCCTGGTCGCCCGCTTCCGGTTCGCCCAGCGTGCCGGCGAAGCCCGGGCCTACGCCGGCTGGATGTCCTCCCTTGGCTACCGGCCCGTGTCGACCCGGCACGTCAACGAGGGGCAGGGCGATCTGCTGAGGGTCGGCGATACGGTGCTGGCGGGATACGGCTTTCGCACCGACCGGCGCGCGCACGCGGAAATCTCCGCGGCGCTGGGCATGCCGGTCGTCTCGCTGCAGCTCGTGGATCCGCGCTTCTATCACCTCGACACCGCGCTGGCCGTCCTCGACGATCGCACGATCGCTTTCTATCCGCCCGCGTTCAGCGCGGCCGCGCAGCAGCGACTGCGCGCGCTGTTTCCCGACGCGATCACGGTCGCAAGCGCCGACGCTTACGTGCTTGGGCTCAACGTCGTCTCCGACGGCCTGCACGTCGTGCTGCCCTCGGCCGCAACGGGTTTCGCCGCACAACTGCGGGCGGCCGGCTTCGAGCCGGTCGGCGTGGAGCTGTCCGAGCTGCTCAAGGGCGGCGGTTCCGTCAAGTGCTGCACATTGGAGGTATTCCCATGACGATCCTGGCCGACAGCGCAGCCGACGCCGCGATCGCGCTGGTGGAAAAGCATGCGGCGCACAACTATTCGCCGCTGCCGGTGGTCGCGGCCAGCGCCGAGGGCGCCTGGATCACCGATGTCGACGGACGCCGCTACCTGGACTGCCTGGCCGCCTACTCGGCGGTCAACTTCGGTCACCGCAACCCCGAGATCACCGCGACGGCGCACGCCCAACTCGACACCGTCACGCTGGTCAGCCGCGCGTTCCACTCCGACACCCTCGGCCCGTTCTGCGGGGCGCTGGCCCGGCTGTGCGGCAAGGACATGGTGCTGCCGATGAACTCGGGCGCCGAGGCAGTGGAGAGCGCCCTGAAGGTCGCCCGCAAATGGGGCGCCGAGGTCAAGGGCGTCCCCTCGGGCCGGGCGAACATCATCGTGGCCGACAACAACTTCCACGGCCGCACGATCAGCATCGTCAGCTTCTCCTCGGACCCGGCGGCCCGGGACGGGTTCGGTCCGTTCACCCCCGGGTTCCGCTCGGTGCCGTTCGGGCACGCCGCCGCGCTGGCCCGCGCGATCGACGAGAACACGGTGGCGGTGTTGATCGAGCCGATCCAGGGCGAGGCCGGCATCATCGTCCCGCCCGACAACTACCTGCCCACCGTCCGCGCGCTGTGCAGCGAGCACAACGTGCTGATGATCGCCGACGAGATCCAGTCGGGCCTGGCCCGCACCGGCTACACGTTCGCCTGCGACCGGTGGGGCGTCGTGCCCGACGTGTACCTGCTCGGCAAGGCGCTCGGCGGCGGCGTGGTCCCGCTGTCGGCGGTGGTCGCCGACAGCGACGTCCTCGGCGTGCTGCGTCCGGGTGAGCACGGCTCGACCTTCGGCGGCAACCCGCTGGCCGCCGCCATCGGCGCCACCGTGGTGTCCATGCTGGAGCGCGGCGAATTCCAGGCTCGGTCGGCCCAATTGGGGGAGCACCTGCACAGCCGCCTGCGGCAGCTGATCGGCAACGGCGTGCTGGCGGTGCGCGGCCTCGGCCTGTGGGCCGGCGTCGACATCGACCCGGCGCTGGGCAGCGGAAAGGACATCAGCCTGCGGTTGGCCCGCCGCGGCGTGCTGGTCAAGGACACCCACGGTTCGACGCTGCGGTTCGCGCCCCCACTGGTGGTCACCGATCAGGAGATCGACTGGGCGATTGACCAGTTCGCTGCGGCATTGCGGGAGGCATGCGCATAATCAGCTGATCCAAGCAACAGGGGGCACACTTGCCAGCCAGCTCGATCAGCCTGACGGAGCAGATGTTGCGGCGTCGTCCCGTCGCCGGAGCCCACGCCGCACGCGGGGCCGCCGACCACCTCAAGCGCAGCATCGGCACCTTCCAGCTGACCATGTTCGGCGTCGGCTCGACGATCGGCACGGGAATCTTCTTCGTCATGTCCCAGGCGGTGCCCGAGGCCGGCCCCGGGGTGATCGTCTCGTTCTTGATCGCCGGCATCGCCGCCGGGCTCGCGGCCATCTGCTACGCCGAATTGGGCGCCGCGGTGCCGGTTTCGGGTTCGTCGTACTCCTATGCGTACACCACGCTGGGCGAGGTCGTCGCGATGGGCGTGGCCGCGTGCCTGCTGCTGGAATACGGGGTGTCGACCGCCGCGGTCTCGGTCACCTGGAGCGGCTATCTCAACAAGCTGTTGAGCAACGTGTTCGGATTTCAGCTGCCGCATGCCTTGTCGGCGGCGCCGTGGGACGCGCAACCGGGCTATGTGAACGTGCCGGCGCTGATCCTGATCGTGATGTGCGCGCTGCTGCTGATCCGCGGGGCCAGCGAGTCGGCGAAGGTCAACACGATCATGGTGCTGACCAAGCTCGGCGTGCTGATCATGTTCGTGATCCTCGCGTTCACCGCCTTCGACGCCGGCCGGCTGGAGGACTTCGCCCCGTTCGGCGTCGCCGGCATCGGGTCGGCGGCCGGCACCATCTTCTTCTCCTACATCGGCCTGGACGCGGTGTCGACGGCGGGCGACGAGGTCAAGGACCCGCAGAAGACCATGCCCCGCGCCATACTCGCGGCGCTGGCCACGGTGACCACCGTGTACGTCCTCGTCGCGCTGGCCGCGCTCGGCACGCAGCCGTGGCGGGACTTCGCCGCCCAGCAGGAGGCGGGCCTGGCCACGATCCTCGACAAGGTCACGCACGGCGGCTGGGCCAGCACGATTCTGGCGGCCGGCGCGGTCATCTCCATCTTTTCGGTCACGCTGGTCACCATGTACGGCCAGACCCGCATCCTGTTCGCCATGGGCCGCGACGGGCTGCTGCCGGCGCGATTCGCCACGGTGAACGCGCAGACCATGACCCCGGTGAGCAACACGGTGATCGTCGCGCTGGCCGCGGGGAGCCTGGCGGCCTTCGTGCCGCTCGACAAGCTGACGGACATGGTGTCCATCGGCACGCTGACGGCGTTCATCGTCGTATCGGTCGGCGTGATCATCCTGCGTGTGCGCGAACCGGACCTGCCGCGAGCCTTCAAGGTGCCGGGTTATCCTGTCACGCCGGCCCTTTCGGTGCTGGCCTGCGGCTACATCCTGATCAGCCTGCACTGGTACACCTGGATCGCGTTCGCCGGGTGGATCTCCGTGGCGTTGATCTTCTACTTCGTCTGGGGCCGCCACCACAGCGCGCTCAACGAGAGCGAAGCGACGTGAGCGTCGTCGTCGGGTACCGGGCCGGCGAGGTCGGCCTGTCGGGGTTGCACCTGGCCGTCCGCGCCGCGCGGTCGCTCGGCACGTCGCTCGTGGTGGCGACCATCGTGCCCCAGCCTTGGCTGGCGCCGTCGTTCGCGCGCGTGGACGCCGAGTACCAGCAGTGGGCGGACAACCTGGCCGCGGACTCGGCGAACGAGGCCGCGCGTTTTCTCCGTGGCCTGTGTGACGGGATCGAGGTCGCCTACGTGGATCGAGCGCACCGGTCGGTGTCGGGTGGCCTGATCGAGGTGGTCGAGCAGGCCGGTGGCGAGGTGGTGGTGCTCGGGTCGCTGCCCAGTGGCGGACGCGGGCCGGCGGTGATCGGCACGACCGCCGACTGGCTGCTGCACGCGTCGCCCGTGCCGGTGGCGATCAGCCCGCGCGGATACCGCGCGCGCACAGGCGGATTGACGCGGCTCACCTGCGCCTACGCCGCCACGCCCGACTCGGTCGAGGTCGTGCGGCGGTGTTCCGAGACGGCGCGGCGGTTCGGGTTGCCGCTGCGGGTGGTGACCTTCGCCGTCCGCGGCAAAACGATGTACCCCCCCGAGGTGGGTTTGCATGCCGAGGACGAGATCCTCGAGGCTTGGGCGTCGCAGGCGCGGGCGCTACAGGCCGGCTTGAAAACCGACCGGGTGATCGCAGAAGACGTTGCGCTGGAGGTCGTCACCGGCCACGACTGGGGGGAGGCGCTGCGCAAGGTGGACTGGCAGGACGGCGAGATCCTCGCATTGGGCACCCGACCGCGCGACGAGATCCGCCGGGTGTTCCTGGGTTCGCGCAGCGCCAAGATCATTCGCGAGAGCCCGGTGCCGGTGCTGGTGCTGCCGGGCTAGCCTCGTCGAGGCTCGGCAACTGACCGCTTGGGAATCCTTGGACGCCGAAATCGACGTGAGCGTGCGACCTACTCGCGCGGATTCATACGGTCAACGCAACATCCACTGATTTTGGAGGTTGCTATG
>NZ_LZJH01000060.1:0-1090 GCF_001666745.1 Mycobacterium sp. E2699
GCTGGGACCACACGGTGCGGCTATGGGACGCGGACACCGGCCAGCCGATCGGGGCGCCGTTTGACGGGCATACCGCCCCCGAGTCTGCAACCAATACCCCACCTCCCGATCCACCCAATACGACTGAGCCGCAGCCGGAGACAACACCATCACCAAAAAACGAGCCCGATCCATCGCCTCGGTGATCTTGCCCCACAAATCCGGACTCACCTCCAAATTGGTGTCATCACGAAACACCCGCAACGCCCGCAACTGCCCCAACCGCCGCCCAACCCGATGCAAACCCTTCTGAATCCCACTAGCCACCAACCGATCCCGATGCGTATACGACAAAAACGCGTCATACTCCGGCACCACCCGCCCCACACCTGGTGGCAAAACCTGCATCGCATCCGACATCATGCGCCCCCGGAGCCGTCGGCTGTGACGGGTAGCCCCGGGCACAGGGTTGAATAGCCGATGTCGGCCGATATCCAGTCGCGCCATTGTTTGCGGCTCATGTTGGAATTGACCTTGTCGCACAGCATTTTCGGGGTGGCCTGGGCGGGCCAGAGCCTGATCGTGCTGTCCATACTGGCTGATGCGAGGCGTTGTCCGTCGGGGCTGTACGCCACACTGGAAACCAAGTTGGTGTGGCCGACGAAGGGCTCGGTGAGTTCTTGCCCGGTTTCGGCGTTCCACAACCGGACCGTCAGGTCGGCACCCCCGCTGGCCAGCCGGTGCCCGTCGGGGCTGAACGCCACGCTGGTCACAGTGTTGGTGTGGCCTCTGAGGGCGCCCCCGATCTGCCTGTGGGTGCCGGCGTTCCACAGCCGGATCGTGTGGTCCCAACTGGCACTGGCGAGCACGCGCCCGTCGGGGCTGAATGCCACGCTGTCCACCGTGTTGCTGTGCCCGGCGAGTGGGTCGCCGATCGGCTTACCGTTGCTGACATCCCACAACCGCACCGTGTCGTCGGCGCCACCGCTGGCCAGCCGGTGCCCGTCGGGACTGAACGCCACGCTCCACACGGCGTCGGTATGCCCGTCAAACGGCGCCCCGATCGGCTGGCCGGTGTCCGCGTCCCATAGCCGCACCGTGTGGTCCCAGC
>NZ_LZJH01000061.1:0-23749 GCF_001666745.1 Mycobacterium sp. E2699
GGTCTGCGCGTGGACCTCGAAACGGCCCGCCATCGCCCGCATCTCGTGCGGGTCGGTCATAAAACGTGTTGCCATGTCTTCTTTCTCCTTGCCTTGCAAGCGTTCAGCTTGTCGAAGTCTTGTCGGTTCATGCTGGATGCGGTCCTAACCGCATCCCGGTGGGATCAAGGCGAATCGATCGCCTCGATCGGTGACACTGCCCCCTTTCCTATTTGCGGCTTATTCGCGAATCAGACGACAACTTGCTTGGGCATGACGATGGGCTTGACGCCGTACCGCGGGCCGGCGCCGTAGGCGGCGGCGCCCTTGGCGGCCCCCGCCATTCCGGGCATGCCGGGCATCGCCGCGACGGGCTCGGCGGCGTCGGTGGCGGCGGTCCAGCCGGAGCCCTCGAGCGGAGCGGTCGACGAGGCCAAAGTCGCCGGGGCGGCCGAAGACCAGCTGGCCGGGACTGACAGACCGCCGACCGTGGAGGCTTCGGCCATGCCCGCCGACATCCCAGCACCCCCCACGCTGTTCACCAAGGACCCTTCCCCAATGGTCGCACCGCCGGCCAGAGGCACAACGTCGCTCGACGTCGCCGCAGGCGCGGCGGCGGCAAGGGTGTGCCCCAGCGACACCGCGGTCGGGATAGTGTTGCCGACCCACCATGCGGCCGTAACACCAACCTGCTGAACGGCGTTGAAGTTGAACAGGGTGCCGCCGAAGCCGTCCAAAGTGGTCAGGAGATCTTGCACGGGCTGAGGCAACGAGGCGAAGAGTTCGGTACCGAACGTCTGGACGGTGCCGCCGCCCAGGAGCGCCTGCAAGTTGGAGATGATCCCGCCCAAGCCTTGTGCCGCGACGCCGGCGGCGCTGTTGGAGCTGGCCGCGGGAACCGCGGCGGCTTGGAGTCCTGCTGCAGCCGGGTTCGTCGTTGGGGTCGCCGGCGTCAGCGGCTGAAGGACACTGGCGGCCGTCGCCGCAGCCTGGTAGGTGTACATCGTGATGGCGTCCTGGACCCACATCTCCGCGTAAAGAGCTTCGGTGGCCATGATCGCCGGCGTGTTGATGCCCAGGAAGTTCGTCGCCACCAGCGCCGCGAGCTGGGCCCGGTTGGCGGCGATCGCCGGCGGCGGCACCGTCGCGGCGAACGCCGCCTCGTAGGCGGCGGCCGACGCCGATGCCTGGGCGGCCGCCTGATCGGCGGCCGCTGCGCTGGTGCTGAGCCAGCCCACATAGGGCTGCGCCGCGGCTGCCGCCGCGGCCGAGCCAGCGCCGGTCCACTGCTCCGTCGTCAGGTTCGCGATGATCGAGTCCCACGAGGTCGCCGTGGTGCTCAACTCGGCGGCCAGGTTGCTCCAGGCCGAAGCGGCCGCCATCAGCGGTCCCGAGCCGGCACCGGTGTACATGAGCGCGGAGTTGACCTCAGGGGGTAGAGCCGCAAAATCGAAAGTCATTTTGTGTATCCGTTTCTTCTGTTTCCGAATTCCGCTTGGGTGACAGTGCGTCTGAGCCGCAAGTGCCCGCTGCCTATACGGCCGCCGGCTTCGGCATGACGATGGGCTTGACGCCATAGCGCGGCGCACCGAAGCCGGCGCTGCTGCGCGCGGCACCGCCCATGCCGGGCATGCCGGGAATGATGGTCCCGGGGCCCGCCTGGGGGGCGGCGCCAGTCCAGCCCACGGTCTGAACCGCGGAGACCGGGCTGACCCCCGGGGTGAACGACCCGGCCCAACTCGGCGGCACCGACAACTTGCCGACCATGGTCGCCTGGCCCACGTTCGCGACCGGCATGGCGCCCATGGCCCCGACACCGCCCAGCCCGGAGCCGGCCGGAGCCGTCACGTTCACCGCATCGGCGGCGCCTGCGGCGGCCGCGGCGTCGCCGGTGTCGGATGCGGCGGCCGGTAGCAAACCGCCACCGGCCATGCCGAGGCAGTCGGACATGGCCGAGGCCCAGTTGCCGGTCTCGAAGCTGAGGAAGTTGGCACTGTTACCGGACGGGCTGAACGGGTTGCCGCCCACGCTGTAGGTGGGACCACCAAGGAAGGTGCTCAGGTTGTTGAGGAAGTTGTCGAAGCCGCTGACCGGCCCGTTCGCGGCGGTGTTGGCCGCCTCCGTTGCGGTGTAGGTGCCGGAGCTCAACCCCAGGGTGCTCGTAAATTGCTGCTGAATAGCCTGGGCTTCGGCGGCGTACTGCTGATACAGGGTGCCGTACGTGCCAAAGATCGCCGCTTGCAGGGTCGATACCGGGTCGGCGGCCGCCGGAGCGATGGCTGTCGTCGGCGCCGCGGCTCCCGCGTTCTGCGCAGTCAACGAACTTCCGATCCCTTCCAGCTGCGCCGCCGCAGCTAGCAACTCTTCAGGAATTGTTGTCAGAAATGACATCTACTGCTCCTAGTGTCGGGAACGTGCCGACCCCCCTTGCGGTGGATCGGCGCTGTGTGTTCGCGCAATGGCTCCTGTGCGTCGGCGTAAGGTTAACGAGTCACGACTCCACATTCCCGACGGAAAAGGCTAGGGTGACGGGCGTTTACGGCTTCTTAACGACGATGCGGGCAGTTTTAACAAGGTCCTGCCACGGGACATAGCGATGTCATCTGAGATGCCCTGGCAAAGCGGCACAAGGGGCGCGGAGCGCGCATTCTAGGCCAAACGAGACCAGGCCGCATCTTCGGATTTTCGCCGATTTTGGTCGGACGCGACGCCCCCTCGCGCGGCTCCGCGCGCTAGATTCGCCGCCGGGCCCCCATAGCCCAATTGGCAGAGGCAGCGGACTTAAAATCCGCCCAGTGTCGGTTCGAGTCCGACTGGGGGCACCGCGTACGGATGTGCGCACGACGCGCCGATCGAGGGACCCACGATGACCGACGAACGTCCGGCCGGCTACCCGCATGGGCATCACGAGTCGTTGCTGCGCGGCCACCAGCGCCGTACCGCGGACGACTCGGCGGCGTATCTGCTTCCGCACCTGGCGCCGGGGCTGTCGGTGCTTGACATCGGCTGCGGGCCCGGCACGATCACCGCCGACCTGGCCGAGCGGGTGGCGCCCGGCACGGTGCTGGCGATCGACCTGTTCCCCGGCGTCCTCGAGGTGGCCCGCGCCGAGGTCGTGCGCCGCAATCTGGGCAACGTCACTTTCGCCGCCGCCGACGTGCACCGGCTCGAGTTTCCCGACGACTCGTTCGATGTGGTCCACGCGCACCAGGTGCTGCAGCACGTGGCCGATCCGGTGCGGGCGCTGCGGGAGATGCGGCGGGTGTGCCGGCCGGGCGGAATCGTCGCAGCGCGCGACGTCGACTACGCGGGATTCGTCTGGTTTCCGCGGCTGCCGGCGCTCGACTTGTGGCGCGAGCTTTACAGCAAGGCGGCCCGCGCCAACCGCGGCGAGCCGGACGCCGGACGCCGGCTGCTGTCGTGGGCCCTCGCGGCCGGTTTCGACGACGTCACGCCGACGGGCAGCGTATGGTGCTACGGCACGCCGGCGACCCGCGCGTGGTGGGGCGGGATGTGGGCCGACCGGATCCTGCACTCGGGCGTGGCCCGGGAGCTTCTCGCTTTGGGTCTTGCCACGACCGGTGAGCTTGAGGAGATTTCTGCGGCATGGCGAGCGTGGGCCGTGGCACCGGACGGGTGGTTGTCGATTCCCCATGGCGAAATCCTCTGCCGGGCATAGGCATCTGACTTCTCGGATTCGGGAGTGGTTGTCGCGCACCAATTCCAGTTAACGCGCGCTGACAGTGGTGTGCTCAACCGGCTTGCCAGCGCAGCACCAGGCTGTCCAGATGGGTCACGCCCGTCGGCTTGTGCACGATGGCCGGCGCCGAGCCCGGTTCTAGTTCGAACCGCGGGATGGCTCTCAACCACTGGGTCACAAACGCGGCCATTTCAAGGCGGGCCAGGTGCATGCCCAGGCATCTGTGCATGCCGCCGCCGAACGCCCAGTGGCGCTGCCGTCGAATCTCCCCGTTGCCGGCCGTCGATATCTCATCGCCGCCGTACTGTCTGCCCGCGGCTTCCAAGGCCAGCCACACCGAACTCTGCGCCGGGATCGTGACGCCGCCAACCTTGACTTCCCGCGTGGTGAAGCGGGGAATGGCCGGCCCTGGCGCCTCCAGCCGGAATATCTCCTCGGCGAACGCCGGAATCTGCGCGGGGTCCTCTCTCAGCCGGGTCTGTAGCTGTGGATCTCGTGCAAGATGTAAGAGGGCGAAACAGATTGCCGCCGATACCATCTCGATTCCCGCGACAGAAAACAGCAAAAGGATCACCGCGACCACTTCGAGGCCGGTCAGCGGAAAGTCTTCGTCGCTTTCGAGTCCCTCCAGCAGCGGCCACAGAATGCCGGGTGGCCGCACAGGATCTTTCATCGCGGCGTTCAGCCCGGATCTCAGCCAGGTGATGAGTTTGAGTTCGGCTGCTCCGTTGGAGTCGCCGATTACCGCTGCACGGGTCAGTCGCTCCGCCTTGGCATCGTCTGCCGGCAGCCCGCACACCGTGAGCAGCGCTTGGCAGGCGTAGGTGTCGGCGAGTTTGATTGCGGCACATTGACCTTTGTCGGCCACCGCGTTGACCAGTGTCTCAGCGCGCGCGCGCAAGTCCGGTTCGAAGGGCGCCAGCCCTTTGGGGCTGAATAGTGGATGCAAGACGCGGGCGAAACGCGCGTGTTCGGATCGCGTCCCGCACGACAGCGGTACCTGAGGAAGCGGCGTGCCGAACAAGTTCAGTTTGAAGGTCTTCGGTGGGGATGCAAACGTATCCGGGTCTAGCAAAGCGGCGCGAACGTCGTCCCACCGCGTGAGGTAGTAACCGCGCAGCATTGGATTGCCGACCGTGATCTTCACGACCGGGCCCAGCTCGCGTAGCTGGCGCCAGAAGGCGCCGCGGTCTGCCGCGAAGGCGGGGCTCTCCTTGTGGTGCAACGGAGGTGAAGTCACACGGCACCCCCGGACGGAGCCGATCTGAGCCAATAGCGATCGTCCGTGCACCGGCGGCATACCGTGCGCAGACGCGTAGTGCGTGGGCGACGTCCCGCGGCGGTCGTTCTTGCCCCCGGCCCGCCAGTCACGCCGGAGACATCGATCTGTCTCATTGCTGCTCTAACCTACCGCCTGGTTGCTGGGATATCTCATCGATGGGCGGTAGTGCGGCGTGCGTCACCACATGCCTTTGCTGACTCGGCCGGGTAACCGGCCGCCACACCCGATGTCGGCGGCCACGTGGGCATGGTTCCCGCCCCGATTGGTACCCGGGGCTGGGCGCCCGGGCCGGGACCCTCGTCCAGCCGGCGTCAGGATGACGGCGACGCGGACGGCGACGGCGACGGTGATGTCGACGACGGCGTCTGCTTGATCTCGATCTGGTCCGTTTGCGTGTATCCGGGCGGATGGCCGCAGGCCGGCACGATATAGGTGTGCTGAGCGGTCCCCTTGAGAGTGTCCGGATCCCACGTGGTGTGGGTGCTGGTCGCGTACTGAATGTAGCTTCCGTCCGCGCAATTTACGTTGTTGAATGTGTCGAGCACCCATTGGCCATCGACCAACCGCGCTTGGCTACCGCCCGCCCCGGCTTTTATGTAGACGCAGCCGTCGCCGCAGGAATTGACCGTCCAGCTGGTGGTGAAGGTCGCGCCGGCGGGCGTTGTCGCGGTCTCGGTGTAACTGCCGTCCATGGTCGGTGTGTCAGCCCACGCTGTACCGGCCGCGCCCACGGCGAGACCGGCGCACACAGCGGTTGCGGCGAAGCGCCGTGCGATGGCCATCATCCTGTTCCTTCCACGCAGCTAGCAAATGCGTCGCGCATTGCTGATGGTCTATCACATGTCGGGGTCCGGCGCGATCTGGCGAACTGTGCTGCTGCCGGGCGGCGGATTTGACGACTTCCTGGCGTGCGCTCAGCGCCGACGCGGCTGGTTGGACTTGCCGCCGACGGCGCCGCGAACGGCGACTCATAAACTGACCCCTCGTGGGCATGCTGTTGAGCTTTGCGCCGTGGATCGTCTATTGGGTGCTGGTCGGCAACGTCCCGTTTGCCGCCGCCGCGCTCATCGCGTTGGCGATCGCCGTCGCGGTGATCGTCGTGGGCGCCACGGCGGGCAATCGGTGGGAGCCGTTCGAAATGGGTTCCGCCGCGGTGCTTTCGGTGTTGGCGATCCTGACCTACGCGCTCGGTGACTCGTTCACTCAGCGGTGGATATTGCCGCTGGGCAACGCCGGGATCTTCGCGGTTGCTCTGCTCGGCGCGCTGATCGGCAAGCCGTTCGCGCGCCGCTTTGCCGCCGCCGAACAGCCCGACGACGTCGTCAAGACGGAGCCGTTCGCCCGGATGGTCGGGGTGCTGACCTGGACCTGGATCGTCGCGTTTGCCGGTATGACCGTGTCGTCGGCGATCCCGCCGATCGTGGATCGCAACGCGGCCATTGTCGACGCGACGCCGCTCTCCTACGTCTGCTACTGGATCATTCCGTTCTCGCTGTGGGGCCTGGCGGCGCTGGCGTCGCGGGTGCTGACCGACCGGATGCTGGTCGGCATCGAGGACGTCGCCCGCGAGACCTCATTCGTCGCCTACGACGAGGCGACCATCGACGAGCTGTACTACCTGGCCCAGGAACACGCCAATCGCGAGGTCGGCCCCGGCAAGGAGGCGTACGACGTCAAGGTCGGGGGGATGGGGACTCCGCTGACGGGCGACGAGTCCCGAAAGTCCTGGCCCTCCACCTACAAAGTGCGCGATAAGCGGCGTTAGAAGCACTCGGCTTCATGGCATCGACCCGCTCGACAGCACTGCCCGTGTGGCTGGCGGCGGGAACGGCGTTGATCACCGTGGCGGCGTGCTCGTCGGATCCCCCGCCGATGCCCTCGCCGCCGCTCTCGGAATTGAGCACCGGCGCGGGCAAGGTTCTGACGATCTCGCCCGAGCAACTGCTGGCCGCCACCGGCGGCGTCACGCCGGTGGCCTTCGGCAAGCCCGCGCACGGCACAATCGCGTACGGCGCGTACGGGGCGATGACCTACGCGCCGGACGCCGGCTTCACCGGCACCGATCAGTTGCCGGTCACCGTCAGCCACGCGGTCAGGCTCTACGCCGAAAACGAGGCGCCGTTGTTGATCGTCGGCGAGGTCCCCGTGCAGGCCAACGCGCACGGCTCCGCGATCGCCGCGGTGCCCGGCAGTACCGACGAGATCTACGGCCTGTCCGATCGCGGCCCCAACGTCGATGGCCGTCGCCCGGGCGAGAAGGTGCTTCCGGTGCCGAATTACCATCCGCAGATCGCCAAACTCAAACTCGACCGCGGCGTCGCATCGCTGGAGCAGATCATCACACTGACCGGGAAGGACGGCGCACCGCTGGTCGGGCTCATCGACTCGCAGGCCGGCACCGGCGAGTCGCTGGTGGACCTCAACGGCAACCGCCTGCCACAGTCCGACCACGGCCTGGACACCGAGGGCCTGGTCGCCATGCCCGACGGCACGTTCTGGGTTTCCGACGAGTACGGCCCATTCGTCGTCCACTTCGACGCCAACGGCAAAGAGCTGGAACGTCTTTCGCCGTTCGATGGCAGCCTGCCCGGCGAGCTCGCGCTGCGCAGCCCGAATCAGGGGATGGAGGGGCTCACCATCACCCCGGACGGCGGCACGCTGGTGGGCATCATGCAATCGGCCCTCAACACACCGGGCCTGTCCGGCTCGTCCCGATCCGTTCCCGTGACCCGCATCGTGACCATCAACCTCGCCCATCGCGGCGACGTGCACGAATACGTGTATCCACTGGCCAACCCACAGCAGACGAAGGTCGCGGTGTCGGAGATCACCGCGCTGAGCGCCACCACGTTCCTGATCGACGAGCGCGACGACGAGCCGCAGCCCAACGGCAACAAGAAGATCTACGCGGCCGACGTCTCCGGAGCCACCGATGTCGGACCCCACTCGACGGTCCCGGGGGCCGCCTATCAGGCCGGTGCCGGCGGCCTGCTGGTCGACGGCGTTCCGATCGAAACCTTCGTCGGCGTCAGCACCGACGCGGCGGCCGCCGCCAAGCTCCGGGCCGCCGGGATCACCCTCGCCACCAAATCGCTCAAGCTCGATCTCGGGGATCTGGTGCGCTCGCTGTCCCCGAACGGTGACTTCTTCGGACACGACCATATCGAAGGACTCATCAGCCGCGACGGCGGCAACACGTTGATCATCGCCAACGACAGCGATTTCGGCTTGGCCGGCCTGGCCGGCGGGCCGGCCGCCACCCCGCCATTTCAGCTCACGCCCAAGATGTTGCCCAACGGCACCCAGGACAGTGGCGAGATCCTGGTGGTCGATACCACCCGACTCCCCGCCACGACCGAATCGGTGACGGTGCCGATCAAGGTCGGCTGAGGACCGGCTATCCGGCCGCCAGCCGGGCGGCGACGAATTGTGCCGCCTGCGTGGCCATCCCGGACTCCACGTAGACGCGGTGGGCCGCGACGTCATTGCCGGGCGAACACACCGGGTCCGCGCCGTTGCACAGGTCGATCGCCTTGGCGCCGAACAGCGGACTCAGCGCGGTGAGCGGACCCCCGGCGCGGTTGGACGGGTTGCCGAACACGGCGACGGCGGCGACATGATCCGCGACGTCGGCAGGCAGGGGGTCGCCGTACCCGAACGTGGCTTGGCCGGGCACGGTGATCAGGTCGACGACGGCCGCGCCCTGTGAGAAGCCGCCGAGCACCACTTTGGCCTGGGGGCACGATGCGACCGTGCCCTGCACGAACTGCCTGGCGTCGTTTGCGCCGTCGACTGCGCGCAAGAAATCGTAGGAGGCGGGATAGTCAACGGCGTAAAGCGCGACGGACTTGCCGTTGACGAGCGGGCGCAACGAGTCGACGAACGCCTGGCCCACCCGCCCCGGGCCCGGCGGCTCGTTCGTGCCGCGGGCGAACACCACCTGGATGTCGGGGCAGGACCCTGCCCGACCGGTATGCGCGGTGCCCGGGTCGGCGGTCGATACCGCGGGCGCGGTCAGCATCGTGGAGAACAACACCGCGGCCACGCCAAGGGAGACCTTGGCTGCACTCAGTCTCATAACTCGCCTTCCCGGTTTGGTGGTCAGCTGTGCCCAAGCCTCGGCCACCCGTGGCCGAATGTCGTCACCGCTAGCCCCTAAACGCACTGGGTGCAGGCGGGAATTCCCGGCGCTGAGAACGACGTTCAGGCCGGCCCGCTACTTGCGGTCGAGCAGGGCCGTCGAGATCACGATGAGTGTCCCCCTGCGGGAGTCCGTCACGTACAGCAGCCGCCCGTCGGGGCTGAGCGTTACCGCCGCCGGGTGGGCACAGACCGCGGCCGTCGCCACAACGGTGTTGTCCGAGGTGTCGAGAGCCCACACGGTCCCGGTTCCGAAATCAGCCGCGTACACCCGTCGGCCGTCGGGGCTGATGCTGAGCCGCCGCGGCAGCTCACCGGCCATGACGCGGGTGGTGGCCGCGGTGGTCGTATCGATCACCGTGACCGAGTGTGTGTTGGCGGAATAGACGAACTCGGTCCCCGGTCGGGCCACGAGCTCCATGGGGGCGTCGTCGAGGCCGACCGAGATGGCGCAATGCGTGCCGGGGTCGACCACCGAGACGGAGTTGATGCGGAAGTGGGTGACGTACAGGAGACCTTCGGCGTCCACCGTGATGGACTCCGGGCCCTCGTCAACCGCGATGAAGTCGACGGCTTTGTAACTGGCGGTGTCGATGACCGTGATGGTGCCGCCTCGGGCTTCGTCGGTCGCACCGGACGCGGCATACAACAGACGGCCGTCGGGGCTCAGGGCCATCCCGGTGACGAACCCGTCGATCGCCGCGAAGGCCACGGCGGCGCCGTCAGCGCGGATGGCCGAGACCCATGCGCCGGCGCCGTCAGCGAACGCATCGTCATGGGCCAGGTAGATGTGATCGCCGTCCAGGCTGACGACCGCCGCGGTGCAGCGCGGCTTGGCGAAGGTTTCCGAGGTCATGCTGACGGGATCGATGATCGACAGCGCGCCGTCGTAGGCGACGACATAGATGCGGCTGCCGTCCGGACTCATCAGCATTTGCCTGGGTTCCGCGCCGATCGGGATCGTGGCGACGACGTGGTGTAGGTGGTCGACGGCCTGCACCGAGTCGGCGGTCAGCACATAGACGAACTCGCCGCTCGGGCTCGTGACGATGTCCCGGGGGCAGTCCCCGAGCGATATTTCGGCGGCCACGACACCGTCGAATCGGGGCTGCGCGGGGTCCTGCCGGTCACGCTCCGCCGTGTCGACCGTCCACGTGCAAAAGCAGGTTGGGCATTGCAGGAACACCCGTGACGCCGTGTTCTTGAGCAGGTATTGCCAGTGCGTGCCGCAGTTGCGCCTGCTTTGGCATTCGGCGCAGCCGGCGCCGTGGTCGCAGTTCGGGCACGCCAACCATGCCCGCCGGCTCGGGTCTGCGTTGGGGTCAATACCTGGCTGCTTCATCGTTTCTCCCAACTGGATTGACGGACAGGCGACTTCAGGAGGCGTTCTGCAAGACGGGCCTGGCCCGCTCTTCCGCGCACAGCGCGGCCGTGATGTGTCCGATGACGCGCCGGCTCACGAGCATCCCGAGATGGCCGACCCCGCTGACCGTGACATGTTCGGCTTGTGGGTGGGGCGGCAGCGAGCGCAGGCCGGGTACGACGATGTCGAGGGCGGCCGTGACCGACAGCCAGCGCACGCCGTCCGGCACAGGAATGGAGGCAAGGCGGGTCAACAGCGGTGACCCCGCCCGGAGGGCACGGACCATGTCGACAACCGGCAGCATGCCGGCCCATGGCGACCCGCCGAACGGGGAGCCGAGCGTGATCACCGTGTCGACGCGTCCGCTCAACCTCGGGTCGGAAATGGCCTGCGCGATAACGACTCCGCCCAGGCTGTGCCCGACGAGGTGCACCCTGTCCGCGCCGGTTCGGGACAACATCCGCTGCACGTGGCCGACCAGCTTGTCGGCGAGCTGCTCCACGGTGTTGCCGACAGGCGCGTAGCTCATCGCGTCGACGGTCAGGCCCTGGGCCGCGAGGGCGCGCGCAACCGACGACCAACTTGACTTTGCGCCGCCGAACCCGTGGACGAGCAGCACCGGGGTCGTGCCCGCGGCGAATGAATCCGCCCGCGGTGACACACCGTCAAGGGAGCACTGTTCACCGCGGATAACGCGCGCGGGCGCAGCGACGGGCACGGACAGCAGGAGTGCCGCCTCGTGTGCCTGCACCAGGGCGGCACGTGCCGCGCTCCGAAATGTATTGCGGGCTCCTCCAATCCGGCGCCGCCGCGCCGCCGTGGACGTCCGCCCCCGCGGACCGTTGGCGCGTGCCGGTTGGCTCGTTGTCGATTGCGCTTGCAACATGTCGCACCTTCTTCGTGTCGCGTATCACGTTGACAATTGCTGTCGGCGTCGGCCGAGTCTTCAATGCCAGCCGCAGTCCGGGATGCGGGCCCACAGGGGAGGCGCCTTACCGGACAGCGGGAATGCGCCACCGATTGCGTTGTCGGGCAACGCGCTTGGCCGGCATTGACACGGGTGTCCGGCGACCGGCGTCGGGCCAGCTGGAATCGTGATCGCCCGCTGGCGCCAATGCCGATCGATCGGCGCCGGCTCAGACTCGCAAGATGGACGTGTCGATCCGTGGCTCGAGGCCCAGGGCCCTCAAAGCCGGCGAGCCGGCCCGCACCGTCAAGCGCGCGGTCCTGCCGGCAGCGGTTTTCATCGTCGTCGAGATACTGCTGGCCGCCGAGACCCTTTGGGTCCTTCTGCTCGGTGAGCTGGATCCCCGCAGCCCGGCCGCCGCGCCGCTGGCCATCCTGCTGAGCGTCGCGCTGCTCGCAAACCTGGGGCTCGTCTGCAGCGCGGCCGCTGCTGTCGCCGCCGACGCGATCCGACGAGCGGATCGCGAGCTCGGTGGTTCGATTGCCCCCGTCGGCGCCTCCGAGCCGGGGGACGCTGCGCGGCCCCCCGATGCCGAAGGCAGCGCCGACAGCGCTCAACTTCTAGCCGCGCCGCCGGCCATGCCTGCTAGCGGGTAGGCGAAGATCCCGACTGGTGGGCACCCCTGATGGGTGCCAGCGGCGGCGACAGCGGCCTGCCGGGGCGCGAGGCTGATGAGATCAACGACATGTTGAGACCTTTGTAGTTCAGGGAGGTGACGCCATGGCAGTGTTCTATGGCGTACTGGCCGCGATACCGATGATGTGGGGTTACGCCGGATACGTGATGGTGTCCCATCCCGGCACGGCCGAGGCCGACCGGATCGACCGCGACTGATCGCCGGCCGATTGCCCGGCGCCCGCCGGCCTACAGCTTCCTGAGGCCGCGCAAGACCTTGCCAAATGACCGCATCGCGGAAAGCCCCCCGAGCAGGCTGCGCTGCAACGCGCTCACGTCGGCCACGACGATATGGCGCGCCCCACGATCGCGCCACTGCGCGGCCTGATCGATCACTTCGTCGGGGGTCCCACTCAAGAACACTTCACGCATGACGGGCCGCGGCACCGCGGCCGCGTACGACAGCGCCGTCTGCTCATCGAAAGCATGCGGCACGAGATCCTGCGAACCCGAAAAGCCTTGTCCGAGTGGATGGCAGGCACCGTGGCGGGCGTACACGTCATCGGAGGCCGTCAGAGACAACGCCTTCAACACCGGTGAATCCAGCGCGTCGTCGACCGCCCCGGCGCTGGGGCCCGTGACCACCAGAAACTCCACGGCGGGAAGGACAGCCATCGGGTCGCGTCCGGCGTCCGAGGCCGCGCCCCTGACGACCTCCAGGCGCTGTCCGTAGTCTTCCGGCCGGTGGGGGAACGCGGGAAACCACGCATCGCCGTAGCGCCCGGTGGCCCGCAGCATCCGCGGACCGTGAGCGGCGATCCAGATCTCCGGCCACTTGCCCCGATAGGGCGGAAGGTCGAAGACCGCGTCGCGCAACGGAAAGAAGGGCGAATCCCGCTTGACCAGTTCGCCGTTCGAGTTCCACAACGCCCGGATGGTGGCCAGCGCCTCCTCGAACCGCGCGACCGGCTTCGACCAATCCACCCCGTAGGGCTCGTTGCCCTCTCGCTCGCCGGTGCCGATGCCCAGAATCGCGCGTCCGCGGGTGAGCAGGTGCAGCGTCGCGGCGGCCTGCGCGGTGACGGCGGGGTTACGGCGCCCGGTGTCGGTGACGCTCACGCCAAGGCGCAGACGGCCCAGGCGGTTTCGCGCCGCCAAGTGGCCGAGGAGGGTCCACGGCTCCAGGGAGGCATCGGCCCGTGGGATCAGTCGCGACGCAGCGGAATACTTCGGCGCCCAGATAGACCGGGGGAACAACGCATTGAGATGGTCCGGCACCCAAAACGAGTCGACCCGATTGGCGACCGCTGCCAGGTAGTTGGCACGGGTGAGCGAATCCACAGCCGGCCGCGCCACGAGGGCGGTATCCATCACTCCGACACGCATTCTGGACATTTCCCTGGACCTTCGTCGTATTGCATCGCTGAATCAGGGGCACCGTCGCATGGGGCGGCCGCCACCTTGCGAAAAGACTATCCAGTCGTTGACTAAAAGTCAATGACTTATAATCAACACGGTAGTGTGATGCCGCAGGACCGTCGCTGGGAGGATGCCGATGCCCGACAAGACCGTGACGCACGCCGCCACCTCCCGGGCGGCGAAGGCAGCCGAGACCCGCCAACGCCTGGTCGCCGCTGCGGTCGATCTCTTTTCCGCCCGCAGCTACGAGCAGGTCGCCGCGGCCGACATCGCCAAAGCAGCGGGCGTCGCGCACGGTCTGCTGTTTCACTACTTCGGGAGCAAGCGCGGCATCTACCTGCAAGCCATCCGCGAAGCGGTCGACCAGTTGGACGCAGCTTTCTCCTTCGAGCCGGAGCTGCCTCCGGCGCAACAACTTCGGCGTGCGTTGGCCTCGAATCTGCGCTATTTGAGCAGTCGGCGCGGACTCGCTCTTCGCCTGGTGCTCGGCGGCCGCGGCGCCGATCCCGAAGCCTGGGAGGTGTTCGAATCGGGTCGCTGGCGTGCCCTCGGCGCCACCTGGTCGATGCTGGGACTCGATCCGGAGAACCACGCCCTGCGCATGACCGGGCGCGCGGCGGTCGCGGCGATTGACGAAGCCACCATCTATTGGCTGCACAACGAGCGGGAATTCTCGGTGGAGGCGATGGTCGGGTACATGGTCGAACTGATGGCCGCCGGCCTGCGCTCGGCCGCGACGCTCGATCCCAGCCTCGACACCGCGGCATCGGTTCGGAGGCTGCTCGGCAGCGGCCGCGGTCAGTAGGCGTGGCGGTTGCAACGCCCGCGTGGCTACGTGGTTGAGGACGCCCTGCTGGGGCGCTACGGCCGATGACGCTCCCGTGCTGCGTCAAGGATTTTCACCCCCGGGGGTACGAGGGGTGAAAAGTTGCGGCTAGCCAGAATGCACGAGTCGCGTTGGCAGGGGCGATTCTGCGGGCCCGGCACACAAGACTTCAGGGCATGCAATTCCCCACACAAGAGTCCGCAATGCTTGCGACCGTCACCCAGGAAATCATCGACCTCCTCCGCACCGAGGTCGTCGACGCCGACCTCACGGCGGACTCGGTCCTGCAGGACGCGGGTCTCGATTCGCTCAGGTTCATGTCGGTCGTCTTCAAAATCGAGGCGCGCTACGACGTGGAGCTGCAGGAGGAGGACGCCGAGGACCTCCAAACCGTCGGCGACCTGGCCGCCCTCGTGGTCGACCGCATCCAGGAGCAGTCGTGAAGGGGTCGGCGGCGATCACGCCGAAGCACGCCACGCTGGTCGAGATGCTCGACGCCGCAGCGCAGTCCGAACTCGGGCTGATTTTCGTCGACCGGAAGGAACGAGACCTGGAGGTCACGTTCACCCGCATCCGTGAGCAGGCGCTGTCCGTCGCGGCCGACCTGACGCGCCGCGGGGTGCGCAAGGGTGACCGCGTCGCCCTGGTGCTGCCCACCTGCCCGGAGTTCGTCGAATGCTTCTTCGGCGTGCTGTGCGCCGGCGCGATCCCCGTCCCGCTGTATCCGCCGCTGCGGTTGGGGAAGCTCGACGAGTTTCACCGCAGGACCACCGCCATGCTGAGGGCGGTGCAGGCCGTCATGGTGGTGACCGACGAGCGCATTCGGCGTTTTCTGGGAGTCGCAGTCGCTGACTCCGCGCCCGCCCTGGGCTGCGTGACGGCGTCGAGTTTGGGCGGCCCGAGTGCCGACGCGGCCGACGTCGGCGCCGACGACGTGGCTGTCATTCAATTCTCTTCGGGGACCACGAACGATCCCAAACCGGTGGCTCTCACCCACGCGAACTTGCTCTCAAATCTCGCCAGCCTCGAGCAGTACATCACCATGGACGGGGCCCCCTACCCCGTCGGGGTCACGTGGCTGCCGCTCTATCACGACATGGGATTGATCGGAAACCTGCTCAGCGCCTTCAACGTTCCGGGACGGCTCGTCCTGCTTCCGCCCGAGCTGTTCGTCGCGGTTCCGGGCGCCTGGCTGCGCGCCATCTCCCGGCACCGCGGGACAATCACGGCGGCGCCGAGCTTCGCTTTCGGCCTGTGCCTCAAACGCATTGGCGACGATGAGCTCGACGGTGTGGACCTCTCGTCGTGGAATATCTGCCTCAACGGCGCGGAGGCGGTCAGCGCCGAAGCGCAGCGGCGGTTCGCCGAGCGGTTCGGGCGCTGGGGTTTTCGTTCCTCGGCATTCACGCCGTGCTACGGCATGGCGGAGGCGTCGTTGGCGGTGACCTTCAAACCGGCGGACACGTCCTTCAATGCGCTGGGTGTGGACGGAGACAAATTGGCGTCGGACGGCATCGTCGAACCGGGCGCCAAGGAAATCGTCAGCGTCGGCCGGCCGCAGGCCGGCATGGCGGTGGAGATCCGGGATGACCGCGGACTTGTGGTGCCGGACGATCAAGTTGGCCACATCTTCGTCTCGGGGCCCAGCATCATGCACGGCTACTTCGGCCGCCCCGACCTCACCGACCAAGCGCTGCACGACGGTTGGCTGCACACTGGTGACCGCGGGTTCATCCACGACGGCGAGCTCTATGTGTGCGGACGCCAGAAGGACATCGTCATCGTGCGCGGCGCCAACCACGCCCCCGAGGAGTTCGAGGCGGCGCTGGACGGCTTGCCCGGCGTCCGCACCGGATGCGCGGTCGCGGTGGGATTCGTGCCGCCGGGTGAGGAAGACGAGGCGTTGGCGATGCTGGTGGAAACGACCGCCGACGCCACGGCCGGCCTGGCGCACGACGTCGCGCTGCGGGTTCAGCAGCACACCGGTATCCGGCCGGCGCACGTCGAGCTACTGGCACCCGGCACGTTGCCGCGAACCAGCAGTGGCAAGCTTCGCCGCCGCGAGGCGCTCACGGAATGGCAGACGGGTCGGTTGTCCGCACCCAAAAAGGTCACCGCGGCACGGTTGTTGGTGCAGGCGGCCAACGGGGAAGTCCTCCACGCTCGTGCAGCGCTGGCACGACGCAAGAAGAACCGATTCGTCGGGTAGAGCGAGTAAGGAATTCAGCCAATGTATCTTGCAGATCCCTTCGACGTGCTGGCGCCGTCGCATGTGACGAAAGGCGCCGTGCGCCAACGTCCTACCCTGCTGGGCATCGCATCGGCCCACCCGCCGTTCGAGGTGACCCGGGAAGAGACCACACAGTTCTTCGAGCGGGTGTCGTCGGTGCGTTTCGTGAAGCGAATCGTCGAATCGACCAAGGTCCAGAAACGCCACATCATGTGGCACCCCGACAACCTCGTCGAGGCCGCCGGCCTGCTCACGGGCGACCGGATGGCGGCCCACAGCGAGGCCGCCGTCGATGTCGCCGGCCGTTCCCTCAAGCAAGCCATCGGCGACTTCGACACGCAGCGAATCGGCAGTTTCGTGATGGCCTGCTCGACCGGCTACGTCAACCCCGGTCCGGACGTCATGCTCGCCAAAGGGCTTGGGCTGCGCTCGGATCTGCGTCGCACCTTCATCGGGCACATGGGCTGCTACGCGGCCCTCAACGTCATCAAGGTCGCAATGGACAGCCTCGCGGCCCGACCCGGCGAGCTGGTCATCTGCAACAACACCGAACTGAGCTCCGCCCACATCCGGGAGAGCCTGATGCCCGGGGAGGACCCGGTGGAAGCGCTCATCACGCAGGCGCTGTTCGGCGACGCCAGCGTGTCGATGCTGATGGGCTCGGCGCCCGACGGCGCCGGGGTGCAGTTCCTGCGCACCCACACCGAGCAGTTGTACGACCAGCACACCATGATGAGCCTGAACATCGGCAACCGGTCGTTCTGGATGACGCTGGCCGCCGGCGTGCCCGCGGTCCTCGAGGAGAACATCGAGGGCTTCCTCGCCAAACTCCTGACGCCGCTCGGTCTTTCAAAAGACGACATCACCCATTGGGGTATTCACCCGGGTGGCCCGAAGATCGTCCGCAAGCTGGGTAAGCAACTCGGCCTGCAGCCGGAGCAGCTGCGTGCGAGCTGGGATGTCCTGGCCAACGCCGGCAACTGTGCCTCGGCCACGGTGCTGCTCGTGCTGGAGAACATCCTGCGAGTCGACAAGCCGCGCCGCGGTGAGCACGGTGTGCTCCTGACGTTCGGCCCCGGGCTGACCATTGAAGGGGCGGTGCTTCGGTTTTGAACGCCTTGGAGCGGCTCGCCCGACTGGCACTCCACGCGCCACGGCGGATCATTGCGCTGTCGCTGTTCGCCATGGTGGCGACGGCGGTGGTCGGCCTCCCGGTGATTCACAGCCTGTCCGCCGGCGGCTTTCGGGATCCGAGCGCGGAATCATCCCGGGCGACGGACATGTTGGCGACCCGATTCCACCAGGGTGACACCCAGCTGTTGATCACCGTCGCCTCGGACGACGGTATCCAGAGCGGCGCCGCCCGGCGGGTCGGCACCGACATCGTGCGCCAGCTGCACGATTCGCCGTACGTGGCGCGGGTGGCCTCGCCCTGGACGGCGCCGCCGGCGGCGTCGACCGGATTGGTCAGCAAAGACGGCAAGGTCGGTCTGATCGTCGCGAGCATCACCGGCGGGACCAATGCGGCCGGACAGCACGCCGAGGCGCTCAGCGACCAGGTCGTGCGCAGCCGCGACGGCGTGACGGTGCGCGCCGGCGGGCAGGCCATGGTCGATGCGCAGATCACCAGCCAGACCCGGGACGACCTGAAAGTGATGGAGACCATCGCGGTTCCGGTGAGCTTCCTGGTGCTGGTGTGGGTGTTCGGCGGATTCCTGGCGGCTGCGATCCCTCTGGCCGTCGGCGGTATTGCGATCTTCGGGTCGATGGCCGTGCTGCGCGCGCTCACTTGCGTCACCGATGTCTCGATCTTCGCGCTCAACCTGCTGCTCGCGATGGGCCTGGCGTTGGCGATCGACTACACATTGCTGCTCCTGAGCCGATTCCGGGACGAGATCGCCAGCGGCACCGAGCGGAACGCGGCAATCGTTCGCACGATGACCAGCGCCGGCCGCAGCGTGCTCTTCTCCGCGATGACCGTGTCGTTGTCCATGTCGGCCCTGATGTTCTTCCCGATGCCGTTCCTGAAGTCGTTCGCCTACGCCGCGATCGCGGTGGTGGCTCTGGCGGTCGGCGCGGCGATCATCGTGACACCCGCCGCCATTGTGGTGCTGGGACAGCGGGTGGATTCGCGCGCGGTCGCCGCCCGCCCCGTCGAGCAGACGTTCTTCTACCGGCTGGCCCACTTCGTGATGCGCCGGGCGGTTCCGATCGGGCTTGGCCTCACCGTCGTGCTGGTCGCGGTGGGGATGCCGTTGTTGGGGATGAAGGTTGGCATTCCGGACGATCGTGTGCTGCCGACCTCTAGCACGGCGCGCCAGGTTGGCGACCAGCTGCGCACGCAGTTCAGCGCCGATGTGGCGTCGAGCCTGACGGTGGTGGTTCCCGATGCCCGCGGCGTGACTCCGAATGCGTTGGAGGCCTACGCCTCTCAGCTGTCGATGGTGCCCGACGTGCCGTCGGTGTCGGCACCGGGTGGGACGTTCGTCGCCGGGGCCCGCGTCGGACCGCCCGTCGCCGACGCGGGGGTCGCCGACGGCAGCGCGTTCCTCACCGTGGCCAGCAGCGCCCCGCTTTTCTCGGATGCATCCAACACGCAGCTGGACCGGCTGCACGCGGTCGCGGGTCCCGGCGGCGCGCAGGTGCTGATCACCGGGACCGCCCAAGTCAACCGCGACACCGCCAACGCGATCACCTCGCGGCTCTCGCTCGTCCTGGCGGCCATCGCGCTGATCACGTTTGTGGTGATGTTCCGGCTTACCGGCAGTGTGGTGTTGCCCCTGAAGACGTTGCTGCTCAGCGGCCTGTCGTTGACCGCCTCCTTCGGCGCGCTCGTCTGGATCTTCCAGGACGGCCACCTCGGCGGGCTCGGCACCACCGCCACCGGCACGCTCGTGCTCACCATGCCGGTCGTGTTGTTCTGCATCGCTTTCGGCCTGTCGATGGACTACGAGGTCTTCCTGGTGTCGAGGATCTACGAGTACTGGCTGGCATCGGACCGGACTGCCGCCGGCAACGACCACAGCGTGGCGCTCGGCCTGGCAAAAACCGGGCGTGTGATCACCGCCGCCGCGTTGATCATGTCCATCTCGTTCGCCGCGTTGATCGCAGCGCAGGTGTCGTTCATGCGGATGTTCGGTGTCGGGCTGACGATGGCGGTGCTGTCCGACGCGACCCTGGTCCGCATGCTGCTCGTCCCGGCGTTCATGCGCGTGATGGGGCAGCTGAACTGGTGGGCGCCACAATGGGTTACGCGGTTGCGCCATCGGCACGAGACCCGCGTTGCCGTCCCGCATCCCGAGCGTCCAGCGGTGGGCGGTCAACCGGCGTACGCATTGGAAGCCCAGTAAGGGGCTGTTCACGTCGCGCCTGAAGCGGCATCCAGCCTGAGCGCAGATCTGCCTGTCGGCGCGAACACACGCGCTGTGTTCAGGCTCGACGCACGAAAGCGGCGCAACCCCCGGCACACAGGTGAGCGGCAGACGATTGCAGCTGGCGAGTATGCGGCACTGGGGTTGTCCGACAGTCATGGATAGGCGCCAGCGCCGATGACTTACCGGGGAGTGACATCCACCCTTGAGGGTGTGGGTAGTGAAGCGCGTAAGGCGAAGCGGTGCGAAATGCCCGACCTGACGGGGAAATTCGACCGGCAAAGCACGCCGGCCGAGATCCGTTGTGACCGTCATTCGCATGCCCCAGGGCATTCGACGACGGGTTTTGACCAGAGCGCCGCCCACCATGCGACCGCCGCCCGGCCCGAGGTGGCGCGATGAGAACCGGCCGCCAAAATGGGCCCGAGGCAGCGATTCTCGACCAGTTGAGGTTCGACCTTCCGTGCGACTTGTTCGTCGCGCTGAAGCTGGCCCGGCCGATCATGCTCTGGCGCTGCAAGAGACCCGCCCGCTGGGCGACCCGGAACGACTGCTGCGGCGCGGTCATGCTCTCGTGCCGCAAGCATCGCGACGTCATCGGGAAGTGCGAGCGCTGCAAACTTGCTGTCTCGGTGCTGCGCTGGTCGCGAATCTGACCGCGCTGCTTCCCGATCGGTTCGCCGGGGCGCAGCGGGCCCGCTAGAGCCGGCCCATGCCGGAAGCCAACAGTGAGAGACCCAGGACGGCGACGACCACGGCGGGGATGGCATGGCGACGCGCGCTCATCCAGCCGTTCAGCCGCTGCACGACGGCAAGCGTCTGCGTCGGCGCGGTGAGATAGGTGACGAGCGGAACCTCGACGACCGCAAACGCCACCACGGTGAAGAAGACCGCCGCGCCCAGCTGCTGAGCCGCCGCGGGCTCTGACGCGACGATGGCCAGGATCGCCGCCATGTACTCAACCGGCGGGGTTGCCAGGGCAACCCCCGCGACGAACGCCACCAACGACGATCCGGATTCCAGCCGGCCCCGGATCGACAGCCGAGGGGCGGGCGGAGGTGCGTCCGGTGCCAACAGCAGCACCGAGGACTCGCCGGCGGTCGCCGGCACGGGTGGGCGCTGTTGTGCTCCCGAACGCGCCAGGCGCAGGGCGGCGAAAGATACTGCGAGCAAGCCGATTCCGACCTGGACGTAGGCCGCTGTCGGGGAATTCGTGGTCGAAATCACAGTTTGCATGGCGGAGACCGTGACGCCGCGCAGGAAGAGCACCACGGCGAGCGCCGCCCCGATGCCCATCACCATGCCTCCGAGCCAGAAGACGAACAGATTCAGCATGGGCTTCGGTCGGGAGATCAACAGCGCCGTGATGCCGATCCGCACCGGGTCGATAGCCGCGACCAGCGACAAGAGAATGACCGCGCTACACATCGGCGCCTACGCCAGGTCGAAACGAGCCGTGCGAAACGGGAACACACCGTAACGAAGCATCAGTAGGATTGCTGCCCACATGGCTACAGTGTCGCTGACGAAGCGATCGCCGTCGGTACAGCTGGCCGCCATTTGCTAACCCTGTCAGCACCATTCAGCAGAGCCGGAGGCCGCATCAGCGAATAGTTGTTGGCACCCAGTGCATATGGTGGCCTGCCCTACTGACACGCGACGTTTGGTCGGAAACAATGTGAGACACCCGATGCTCATCACGCGCCCAGAAGATGGGAAAACACAAATGGCAAGAATCTTGGCCTACACGTCGCCGGCGCTCGGCCATCTGTTCCCGTTCAGCGCGCTGCTGCTCGAACTTTCGGCCCGCGGCCACGAGGTGCACCTGCGCACCCTGTCCACGGGAGTGGAGATGGCGCGGGAGCTGGGTTTCATCACCGACATCATCGACCCCCGAATCGAGGCGACGGTCAACGACGACTGGAAGGCGTCCAGCCCGCGAGGTGCCCTCAAGAGGGCCGTCGACGTGTTCTGCCGCCGGGCCGCTTACGAAGTCGCCGACTTCGCTGACGCGGTGGCTCGCACGCGTCCCGACGCCCTCATCGTCGACGTCAACTGCTGGGGCGCCCTATCGGTCGCCGACGCGGGCGACACCCCGTGGGCATGCTTTTCGCCGTACACGCCGCCGCTGCAGTCGCGCGGGGTCCCGCCCTTCGGGTTGGGTCTGGCTCCGTTGGCCGGCCCGCTGGGCCGGGCCCGCGACGCCGCGCTGCGGCCGATTGTGATGGGCATGATGGAGCGGGCGGTTCTGCCGGCGGGCAACAAGATTCGTGCGAGCGCCGGCGCACCGCCGGTCACGTCGGCGGACGGGTTCTTCCGGCGGGCACCGCTGATGCTGGTGGCCAGCGGCAAGCCGTTCGAGTACCCGCAGACCGAGTGGGGCGACGCCGTGCAGATGATCGGCCCGTGCATGTTCGAACCGGCCATGCACGAGGTGCCCGAGTGGCTCGAGGCGATCGACCGGCCGATCGTCCTGGTGACGACCTCGTCGCAACAACAGGCAGACGAGAGACTTGTCAGGACGGCGATCACCGCCCTGGCCGACTTGCCGGTGCACGTGGTGGCGACGCTGCCCGCGGGCCTGCCCGGCGACATCCCCCCGACCCGCAACGCGACGGTGGTTCAGTTCGTGCCGCACGGCCCGGTGCTGGACCGCGCGGTGTGCGCGATCACGCACGGCGGCATGGGAGGCACCCAGAAGGCCCTTGCTCGCGGCGTCCCGGTGTGTGTGGTGCCGTTCGGGCGCGACCAGTTCGAGGTCGCACGCCGGGTCGAGGTGGCGCGGTGCGGTACCCGGCTGCCGGCGAAAAAGCTTACCGCGAAACGGCTTTCGGCCAAGGTGCAGCAGGCGATGACCATGTCGGCCGGCGCCCGCCTGGTGGCGGGCGGTTTCCGGGCAACCGGCGGCGTGGCCCGCGGTGCCGACCTGATCGAGCAGCGCGTGCTCAGCGGTGCGCTGAGCGTCAACTCCTGACCAACGCGAACATCGCGCCGACGTCGGCCTGGGCATCGCCCGGGGATATGTAGCACATTAAGTGCTACACTATCTCGATGGAGGTAATCGGGATTCGTGAACTACGCCAGAATGCCAGCGTGTGGGTGGCGAAGGCGAAGGCTGGCGTAATCATCCAAATCACCGAACGCGGCCGGCCAGTGGCCCGCTTGGTGCCGCTCACTCCCGCCGAGCAAGTGCGCGACAAGCTGATCGCCGAAGGACAGTTGATCCCCGCGACCGCGCCACGCGTTCCACTCAGGATGGCCGACCTCGTCGAAGGTCGTTCGCTCAGTTCGATACTGGAGGAGCAGCGCGCCGACCGATGATCTACCTGGATACGTCGGCCATCGTGAAGGTTATTGCCGCCGAGGAGGAGTCGGCAGCACTGGTCGAATGGCTCAACTCCCGTTTGGAAGATGACCTGGCCACGAGCGCTATCGGTCACATCGAACTGATTCGCGCGGTCGGGCGGATCGGGCCCGACGCGATGGCCAGGGCGCGAAATGTCGCCGCCTCGATTGACACCCTCGTGTTGACCGACGCGATCGCGGCCGCCGCGGCCACCATCCCGCCCGCCGAGCTGCGCACTCTCGATGCGATACACCTGGCCACCGCGCACGCCCACCGACGCGGCCTGACAGCGTTCTGCGCCTACGATCGCCGGCTTCTCGATGCGGCAGAATCGCAAGGGTTGCCGACCGTCTCGCCGGGCGGCTGAGGGAATCAGCTCTGGCGCAAAATGGTTCGAGCGCCGAGCCGAGGGCAATGGAGAGCCGGGCGGGGGGGGGGCGGCCCCACCCGCCCCCCCCGGCCGGGGGGGGGGGGGGGCCGCGCCACCCCCGGGCGGGGGGGGGGGGGGCGG
>NZ_LZJH01000062.1:0-53385 GCF_001666745.1 Mycobacterium sp. E2699
CCCGCCGACACGCAGGAGATGGCGTGCTCGTTGCTGCGGCCGCAGCGACGGCGACGCGCACGCCGTCGCTGGCCCCCCCCCCCCTCGCGGCTACCGGTTGAGGGCGCCCGGGGGGGGGTGGCGGGCCGCCGGGCCCGGGGGGTGGCTGGTAAGACTCGCCGGACGACGGTTGATCGGTCATGGGCAACCCTCCACTGAGTTAGCTGAACCAGGCCGCATTACAGTACCTGAGGGCCGCGCCCGCGAAGAGGTTTAAGGCGAGATTTGCACGCCCGCGACCCGCGCCCGGCTAACGCCGACCCGACGCTGCCCGCGGCCCCTCCGACAGGAAGCCCAACAGGTCGTACCGGGTGATGACCCCGACCGGTTTCCCCTCCTCCACCACCATCAGCGCGTCCCAGTCGCGCAACGCCTTGCCGGCCGCGCCGACCAACTCGCCGGCGCCGATCATCGGCAACGGCGGGCTCATGTGCTGCGAGACGGCGTCGGCCAGCTTCGCCCGTCCCTCGAAGACGGCCGACAGCAGCTCGCGCTCGGACACGCTGCCGGCCACCTCGCCGGCCATCACCGGCGGCTCGGCGCCGACCACCGGCATCTGCGACACGCCGTACTCGCGCAGGATGCCGATGGCGTCGCGCACCGTCTCGGACGGATGAGTGTGCACCAGGTCGGGCAGTGCACCCGATTTGCGGCGCAGCACGTCGCCGACGGTGAACTCCTCGGTCGACCCGTCGAGTCGGCTGCGCAGGAACCCGTACGACGACATCCACGCGTCGTTGAAGATCTTGGACAGGTAGCCGCGCCCGCCGTCAGGCAACAGGACCACCACCAGTGCGTCGGGTCCGGCTTCCTCCGCGACCCTGAGCGCTGCAACCACGGCCATCCCGCATGACCCGCCGACGAGCATCGCCTCCTCGCGGGCCAGCCGCCGCGTCATGTTGAACGAGTCGGAGTCCGAGACCGCGATGATCTGATCGGGCACGGTGCGGTCGTAGGCCTTCGGCCAGAAGTCTTCGCCGACGCCCTCGACCAGGTAAGGCCGACCGGTGCCGCCGGAGTACACCGAGCCTTCGGGGTCGGCGCCGATGATGCGCACCCGGCCGCCGGACACCTCCTTGAGATAGCGGCCGGCTCCGGTGATCGTGCCGCCGGTGCCGATGCCGGCCACGAAATGGGTCACCTTGCCGTCGGTGTCGGCCCAGATCTCCGGCCCGGTGGTGGCGTAGTGGCTGGCCGGACCCTCCGGGTTGGCGTACTGGTCGGGCTTCCAGGCGCCGTCGATCTCGGTGACGAGCCGGTCGGAGACGCTGTAGTAGCTGTCCGGGTGGTCGGGCGGCACCGCCGTCGGGCACACCACGACCTCCGCGCCGTAGGCGAGCAGCACGTTGCGCTTGTCCTCGCTGACCTTGTCGGGGCAGACGAACACGCACTTGTAGCCGCGGTGCTGGGCGACCAGCGCCAGGCCGACGCCGGTGTTGCCCGAGGTCGGTTCGACGATGGTGCCGCCCGGCTTGAGCTGCCCGCTGGCCTCGGCGGCGTCGATCATCTTCACCGCGATCCGGTCCTTCGAGCTGCCCCCGGGGTTGAGGTATTCGACCTTGGCCGCCACGGTGCCGGCGCCGTCGGGGACGACGGAGTTCAGCCGAACCAGCGGCGTTCCACCGATGAGGTCACTGATGTGCTGCGCGATCCGCATGCGTTCATCGTGTCAGGCGGATTCGGGCGGCGCACACTCGCTGGGTCCGATGGCGCGACTCCTTACTCGCGCCGTGCCGGCACTCGCCGTCGTCGCGCTAGCCGGTGGCTTCGCGGATGTATTCGCCAATCTGGCGCAGCGACCGGATCGCCTCGGGAACCAGCGGCGCGGCCAGCTGGAAGTCGTGCACCTGGCCGGGCCAGACCCGCACCTCGGCAGGCACGCCGACCGCCGCCAGCCGGGTGGCCGCCAACTGCGCGTCGTGCAGCAGCACCTCGGACCCGGAAACGTGGATCAGCGTCCGGGGCAGGCCCGGCTTGATGTGCTCCAGCGGCTCGTAGATCTCTTCGGGTTTGCCGTCGACGATGTTCTTCCGGGCGGCGCTAGCAACCAACTCGACGAGCGCGTCGAACGCGTTGGCAGGAAACATCGCGTCGCGATTGATGTTGGGGTGGGCCTGCTTGCATTCCTTTGCTAGCTGCAGCAGTGGCGAGATCGCCACCAGCGCCGCGGGCTCCTCGCCCTCTTCCTGCAGACGCTGCGCCAGGGCCAGCGCGAGGTACCCGCCCGCGGAGTCACCGGCCAGCACGATCTGGTCCGGCGGGTAGCCGCGCTCGCGCAACCACCGGTAGGCGTCGTGGCAGTCGTTGAGCGCCATGCCCACCGAATGCTTGGGCAACAGCCGGTAGTTCACCACCAGTACGGGCGAGTCAGCAAACTCCGACAGGGCCTCCACAAGGCGGCCGTGGGAGTTTGCTCCACAGGTCAAAAACGCGCCGCCGTGCAGGTACACCACGACCCGGCGGGTGCCGTCGGCGGGCAGCACCCCGGGCGCGCGCACGAGCTGCGCCGAAGCATTGGGCAAGTTCACGGTCTCGCGGACGGTCGCGGACACCGGGAGCAGGACGCGGGCCGCGACGTCGATCAGCCCCCACGGCCAGGGCCAGTTGGGGGCGTGGCTGCCGACGGCCAGAACGGGTCGGATGGTCAGGCGGGAGGCGAGGTTAGCCACCCGCGCAGCAACGCTGGGCCCGGACTCGAGTACCTCGACCGGCGCGCCGTCGCTGATGGCAAATCTGCGTGCCTCAACTCTACGTCGCTTCAGGACCTCGTGTGGCCGAACGGCATTCCGGGGCGAACCGGATACCTTGCTGGGTGCGGTCATGCTCAACACTTCCTACGCCGTTGTAGTGCGATACAGCATGTGACGAGGCAGCTAACCGTCTGGTTCAGCACGGCTCCCCAGGGCGTTCAGCCAACCCCTAAAAAGTAGCTTGACAGGCGTTACCGGGTAGAACGTTTGAAGAATCTGATTCGATACCACATTTGATTCACAACGTGACCGCATTGTTCATAAGCCGCCCGCGCAAACCCCGGAGCGGATCTAAACTTGATTTCGTGACCATCCGGGTGCCGCGCCGTTCGACGATCGCCCTGGCCACAGCCGGTGCGCTCGCCTCGACGGGTACAGCCTATCTGGGCGCACGCAACCTGCTCGTCGGCCAGGCGGCGCACACGCGCACCGTCATCCCCAAGGCCTGGGACATCCCGCCGCGGGCGGACGGCGTGTACAGCACCGGTGGCGGGCCCGTGCAGCGCTGGCAGCGCGGCATGCCCGTCGACGTCCACCTGATGATCTTCGGCGACTCCACGGCCACCGGGTACGGCTGCACCAGCCCCGAGGAAGTGCCCGGGGTGCTGATCGCCCGCGGACTCGCCGAACGGACCGGCAAGCCCGTGCGGCTGAGCACCAAGGCCATCGTCGGCGCGACGTCCAAGGGTGTCGCCGGTCAGGTCGACGCGATGTTCGTGGCCGGGCCGCCGCCGGACGTGGCCGTGATGATGCTGGGGGCCAACGACGTCACGGCGCTCAACGGCATCAGCCAGTCGGCGCAGCGGCTGGCGCTGACCGTCCGCAAGTTGCGCTCCCGCGGCGCGGTTGTCATCGTGGGCACCTGCCCGGACCTGGGCGTCGTCAGCGCCATCCCCCAACCGCTTCGCTCGCTGGCTCACGCGCGCACATCGCAGCTCGCCCGCGCCCAGACGGCGGCCGTCCGCGGCGCCGGCGGCGTGCCGGTGCCGATGGCGCAGCTGCTCGCGAGCCAATTCCGGACCCAGCGCGAGCTGATGTTCTCCGCCGACGGGTTCCACCCCTCCCCAACCGCTTACGCGCTGGCCGCCGAGGCGCTGCTGCTCGCGGTGTGCGACGCCCTGGGCGTCGAAGCGGAGGACTTGACGCCCGACGTCCTGGCCCCGGGCGCCGCGCCGGTGCTCGGCGCGGCCCACACCCGGCTGAGCGTGATGTCGCGGCTGTGGCGGCGGCCGGTATCGGGCTCGGCCGCCCCGTCTGCGTCGGAGCCGGTGGCCACCGACTAGATTTGGTCTGGCCCGTCGGGTGAACGCACACCCGCACATGGAGCGATCCGCAGCCGCCGGAAGGAACAGCCATGCCCGAAGCCGTCATCGTCTCAGCCGTCCGCTCGCCGATCGGCAGGGCCATGAAGGGGTCGCTGGTCAGCATGCGACCCGATGACCTTGCCACCCAGATGGTTCGGGCCGCGCTCGACAAGGTCCCCGCACTGAACCCCCACCAGATCGACGACCTGATCCTGGGTTGTGGCCTGCCGGGCGGCGAGTCGGGCTTCAACATGGCCCGCGTCGTCGCCGTCGAACTCGGCTATGACTTCCTGCCCGGCACCACCGTCAACCGGTACTGCTCGTCGTCACTGCAGACCACGCGGATGGCGTTCCACGCGATCAAGGCGGGCGAGGGCGACGCCTTCATCTCCGCGGGCGTCGAGACCGTCTCGCGGTTCGGCAAGGGCAACTCCGACTCGTGGCCCGACACCAAGAACCCGCTGTTCGACGAGGCTCAGGAGCGTTCGGCGGCGGCCGCCGCGGGCGCCGACGAGTGGCACGATCCCCGCGCGGACGGGAACCTGCCCGACGTGTACATCGCGATGGGCCAGACCGCCGAGAACGTCGCCATCATGACCGGCATCAGCCGCGAGGACCAGGACCGCTGGGGGGTGCGCAGTCAGAACCGGGCCGAGGAGGCGATCAAGAGCGGGTTCTTCGAGCGCGAGATCACCCCGGTGACCCTGCCCGACGGCACCACCGTCAGCACCGACGACGGCCCCCGCGCCGGCACCACCTACGAGAAGGTCGCCGAGCTCAAGCCGGTGTTCCGGCCCAACGGCACCGTCACCGCGGGCAACGCCTGCCCCCTCAACGACGGCGCGGCCGCGCTGGTGATCACCAGCGACACCAAGGCCAAAGAGCTCGGCCTGACGCCGCTGGCCCGCATCGTGTCCACCGGAGTCAGCGGCCTCTCGCCGGAAATCATGGGGCTGGGCCCGATCGAGGCGTCCAAGAAGGCGCTGGCCCGGGCCGGCATGTCGATCGGCGACATCGACCTGTACGAGATCAACGAGGCGTTCGCGGTCCAGGTGCTGGGCTCCTCGCGCGAGCTCGGCATGGACGAGGACAAGCTGAACGTGTCGGGCGGGGCGATCGCGCTGGGGCACCCCTTCGGCATGACCGGCGCGCGCATCGCCACCACGCTGCTCAACAACCTGCAGACGCACGACAAGACCCTTGGCCTGGAGACCATGTGCGTCGGCGGCGGCCAGGGCATGGCGATGGTGATCGAGCGGCTGAGCTGACCGCGGCCGAGATCACCGCGAGCAGTCGCAAAAGCCCCGCGACACGCCGTCGGGGAGGGGCTTTTGTGTCTGCTCGGCGCCCAAGCGGCGCGACGCACGAAAAAGGGCCGGCACCGCGGTGCCGGCCCTTTTCGTCGAAGCGAGCTAGTCGTTCTGTAGGTAGCTGAGCAGACGCAGGATCTCGAGGTACAGCCAGACCAGCGTCACGGTCAGGCCCAGCGCGATGCCCCAGGCCGCCTTCTCCGGCGCCCCCGCCCGCACCATCTGGTCGGCCGCGTCGAAGTCGATCAGGAAGCTGAACGCGGCGATGGCGATGCACACCAGCGAGAAGATGATCGCGACCGTTCCGCCGCTGCGCAGGCCCAGGCCGGTGCCGCCGTTGACGTGGAACATCGCCAGCACGAAGTTGCCGAGCATCAGGGCCAGCACACCGAACAGGGCGGCGACCACCATGCGAGTGAACTTGGGCGTGACGCGGATGGCGCCGGTCTTGTAGACGACGAGCATCCCGAAGAACACGCCGAAGGTGCCCAGCACAGCCTCGCCGATCAGCGCGCCCGCATTGGCGCTCGAGACCTGGAAGTTGGCGAAGACGAAGGATATCGCGCCGAGGAACAGGCCCTCGAGCACGGCATAGCTGAGCACGATCGCGGGGCTGTCCTGCTTGCGGCCGAAGGTCGCGATGAGCACCAGACCCAGGCCGCCGAGCGCGCCGATGAGGGTCAGCGGCATCGCCAGCGCGAGGTTGGAGGCCACCAGGAAGTAGGACACGACGGCCGCGGCGGTCAGCACGGCCAGCGTCATGCCGGTCTTGGTGACCACGTCGTCGATGGTCAGCGGACGGGAAGCTTTGGTCTCCTGATAGGGAGCCATGTAGGGGTCGGTCTGGTAGTAGCCTGGGGCCGCTCCAGTGCCGAATTGCGCGTATCCGCCCCGCTGCTTGGGCAGCGAGCGAAATACCGGGTTACTTGTCTCCCGCACCGTCGGATCCTCTCTATGGGACTGTGGGTTCGAGCTGTGCGAACAACTGCTCAACGACCAGCGGGCCGTCCGGGTTCCCGGCGGACCTGCTGTTTTCTGAGGGTTTCCAGGCTTTTGTCGGCTCTTTCCGGCCTCGTAACGAACTCTGCGGTGGTTGTCGTCCGGTCAAACATAAACCTTACCCGCGGGCATTGCTCGAGTCGTGACGATCTAGATTGCTGGTCGAGACCGGGCGGCGACTGGGAGGCTGGCGCATTGAGTGAGGAAGCTGAGGAATCCGATGATGTCCTGACCCGCGTCGAAAGCGGTGTCGGGCTGGTCACGCTCAACCGCCCCAAGGCCATCAACTCGCTGAACCGGAACATGGTGGACGCGTTGACCGCCGTGCTCACCCGCTGGGAAGCCGACGACGCGGTGCGCGCGGTGGTGCTGGCGGGCGCCGGGGAGCGCGGCCTGTGTGCGGGCGGCGACTTGGTGCCGCTCTACCACAGCATGCGCACGGACGGGGCCGAGGCGCGCCGATTCTGGCGGGACGAGTATCTGCTCAACGGGCAGATCGGCAGGTTCGCCAAGCCGTACGTGGCGCTGATGGATGGCATCGTGATGGGCGGCGGCGTCGGCGTCAGCGCACACGGGAGCGTGCGGGTGGTGACCGAAACCTCGAAGGTCGCCATGCCCGAGGTCGGCATCGGCTTCATCCCCGACGTCGGCCAGATGTACTTGCTGTCGCGGGCGCCCGGCGCCCTGGGTATGCACTCCGCGCTGACCGGGACGCCGTTCACCGGCGCCGATGCCATCGCGCTGGGTTTCGCCGACCACTACGTGCCGCACAGCGAACTCGACGCGTTCACCCGGGCGACCGTCGCCGACGGTGTCGAAAGCGCGCTGTCCCGGTACGCGATTGAGCCTCCGCCGAGTGAGCTTGTCGCACAACGGGAGTGGATCGACGAGTGCTATGCGAGGGATAGCGTGGTGGATATCATCGCCGCGCTTCGGGGGCATGACGCGGGACCGGCCAATGACGCCGCTAACGTGATCGCGACCCGCTCCCCCATCGCGGTGTCGGTGGCTTTCGAGGGCCTGCGCCGCGCGGCCAAGATGGAAACGCTGGAAGAAGTTCTGACCCAGGACTATCGGATGTCGTCGGCGGCGTCGCGTGCGCACGACTTCGTGGAGGGCATCCGCGCGCAGATCATCGACAAAGATCGCAATCCGAAGTGGTCGCCGGCCACGCTGGCTGAAATCACCGAGGCCGACGTCGAGGCGTATTTCGCGCCGGTCGACGACGACCTGAGTTTCTAGAAAGGCGGTTGGGGTGACCGATAATTACGAGACCATCATCGTCGAGCGAGACCAGCGGGTCGGGATTATCACGCTGAACCGGCCGCAGGCGCTCAACGCGCTCAACAGCCAGGTGATGCGCGAAGTCACCGGCGCGGCAACCGAACTGGACAACGATCCGGACATCGGGGCGATCATCATCACCGGTTCGGCCAAGGCGTTCGCGGCGGGCGCCGACATCAAGGAGATGGCGGCCCTGACGTTCGCCGACGCGTTCGACGCCGACTTCTTCGCCGCCTGGGGCAAACTCGCCGCCGTCCGCACGCCCACGATCGCCGCGGTGGCGGGTCACGCGCTGGGCGGCGGCTGCGAGCTCGCGATGATGTGCGACCTGCTGATCGCGGCCGACACCGCGAAGTTCGGCCAGCCGGAGATCAAACTCGGTGTGCTGCCCGGGATGGGCGGTTCGCAGCGGCTCACCCGCGCCATCGGCAAGGCCAAGGCCATGGACCTCATCCTGACCGGGCGCACCATCGACGCCGCGGAAGCCGAACGCAGCGGCCTGGTTTCGCGGGTCGTGCCGGCCGACGACCTGCTCACCGAGGCCAAGGCCGTCGCCACCACGATCTCGCAGATGTCGCGGTCGGCTTCGCGCATGGCCAAGGAAGCCGTCAACCGCGCCTTCGAGTCCACCCTGTCCGAAGGGCTGCTCTACGAACGCAGGCTGTTCCATTCGACGTTCGCGACCGAGGACCAGTCAGAGGGCATGGCGGCATTCATCGAGAAGCGGCCACCCAACTTCACCCACCGATAGGACGCTTCAATGAGCGAGCCGAGTCCCGCGACGACCGCCCCCGAGGACGAAGCCGGCCGCGAAGCCAAGCCGGCAGCCACACCGGAAACCGGCCGGCCTCGAGGATCACGCTCACGCGAGAAGCCTTGGTGGGTACGCCATTACACCTTCATGGGCACCACGGTCGGCGTGGTCTTCATCTGGTTCTCGATGACGCCGTCGCTGCTGCCGCGCGGCGCGCTGTTCCAGGGACTGGTCAGCGGCATCTCCGGCGCCATCGGCTACGGGTTCGGGGTCTTCGGCGTCTGGCTGGTGCGCTTCATGCGCACCAAGAATTACAGCCCGCCCGCGCCGCGCTGGGCGTGGATGGTGCTGATCCCGGTCGGCGCGGCCGGCATGGTGGTGATGGCAATCCGGTTCCACGTCTGGCAAGACCGCGTGCGCGACCTGATGGGCGTGCAGCACCTGAAGTGGTACGACTACCCGGTGGCCGCCGGCCTGTCGCTGGTCGTGCTGTTCGCCCTGGTCGAAGTCGGCCAGTTCCTCCGCTGGCTGGTCCGATTTCTGGTGGAGCAGCTGGATCGCGTTGCACCGTTTCGCCTTTCGGTGACCATCGTCATCGTCGGGCTGCTGGTGCTGACCATCACCCTGCTCAACGGCGTCGTGCTCAAGTTCGCCATGCGCACCATGAACGACACCTTCGCCTCGGCCAACAACGAGATGAGTCCCGATACCGCGGCGCCCAAAACGCCGCTGCGGTCCGGTGGCCCGCAATCGCTGGTGTCGTGGGAGTCGCTGGGCCATCAAGGCCGCATCTTCGTCGAAGCCGGTCCGACGGTTGCCCAGCTCACCGCCTTCAACGGGACTCCTGCCACCGAGCCGATTCGGGCCTACGCCGGGCTGAACTCCGCCGAAGACATGACGGCGACCGCGGACCTGGCGGCGCGTGAGCTGCAGCGCACCGGCGGACTGCAGCGCGCCGTCGTCGCGGTCGGCACCACCACCGGCACCGGATGGATCAACGAGGCAGAAGCCGACGCGCTCGAGTACATGTACAACGGCAACACCGCGATCGTGAGCATGCAGTACTCGTTCCTGCCGAGCTGGCTGTCGTTCCTGGTGGACAAGGAGAACGCCCGCCACGCCGGCCAGGCGCTGTTCGAGGCGGTCGACCGGCTCATCCGCCAGATGCCCGAGGGACAACGCCCCAAGCTCGTCGTGTTCGGCGAGAGCCTGGGATCGTTCGGCGGCGAGGCGCCGTTCATGAGCCTGAACAACGTGCTCGCGCGCACCGACGGCGCGCTGTTCAGCGGGCCGACGTTCCAAAACACCATCTGGACGGATCTGACCTCCACCCGCGACAGCGGTTCGCCGGAGTGGCTGCCGATCTACAACGACGGCAAGAACGTCCGATTCGTCTCCCGCGCAAGTGATCTGGAGCGTCCGAATGCCGCGTGGGACCATCCGCGGGTGGTGTACCTGCAGCACGCTTCCGACCCGATCGCCTGGTGGTCGCCCGACCTGTTGTTCGCCAAGCCGGACTGGCTGCGCGAGAAGCGGGGCTACGACGTGCTGCCCGAAACCTATTGGATCCCGGTGGTGACGTTCCTTCAGGTAACCGCGGACATGGCGGTGGCCGTCGACGTGCCGGCCGGACATGGTCACCACTATGTCGCCGATGCGGCCGACGGCTGGGCCGCCGTGCTGTCGCCCCCCGGTTGGACCGCCGAAAAGACCGCCAAGCTGAGGCCGCTGCTCCATTCCGACGCCACCTCCACCGGGTAGCTAGAGCCAGCGAACCATGCTGCCCGTGCGCGCCGGCACACCTGGGCCGGCGGACGTTCCGATCAATTCGTCGAGGACACCCGATCCGGCCAGCGCCTGGTAGCCGCCGATGACGTCCGTGGCGCGGTGCAGCCCGATGTCGAGCAGCGCGGCCGCCGCCAGGCTGGACGTGTAGCCCTCCGAGCAGACGATCACCCATTCGACGTCGTCGTCGACGGCCTGCGGCAGTTTGGCTTCGCTGGTCGGGTCGCAGCGCCACTCCAGGACATTGCGTTCGATCACCAGCGCGCCCGGCAGCTCACCTTCGCGGAAGCGCTGGGCCTGCGGCCGGATGTCGACCAGCACCGCCCCGCGCCGCAGCGCTTCAGGCACCTCGGTGGCGCGAAGGCGGCGCAACCGGCGCCGCGCCGATCTCAGGACAACGTCGATGCGGCTCATCACGATCCCTCCGGTTGGTCGGTCAGTTCGGTGCGCGCACGGCGCAGCCTGTTGCGGTCGGTGACCTCGTAGTACGACATGGCGGTCAGCGGCGGCGAGTAGGCGTGCACGCTCAGGGTCGGCTGCACGGCCGCGGGCGCCGTTTTCGTCGCCGGCTGCGGAACGGGCCTGGGTGCCCACACCACGTCGTGCACCCAGCCCAGCGGGAACCCGGCCTGATCACCGGCGTCCAACCGGCGCCGCCGCAAAACGCGCCCGTCCCAACGGAATTCGTTGAGCGACCCGGAAACCACGGTCAGCGCGCCCAGCGACCCGCCGTGGTCGTGCAACTCGGTGGCGTGGCCGGGAACCCAGCTGATCAGCCACACGTCTAGTTCGTCGTCGCCGTCGATGCGGGTGAACCAGCGTTTTGACCCCGGCACCCCGCCCTTGGGCAGCAGGTGGTCGAAGCGCCCACTGAGCAGGTGGTCGGCGGCCTGGTCGGTGGCGTGCAGGAGGTCGGGCACCCGCAGGCGGGTGGGCCCCGACGCGGGCTTTGCGGGCAGGGAGGCAACGGAAACTGACATCGAGGAGCTCCAGGGTCAACGGGTCGGCAAGCGGCGGCGTGTTACGGCCGACAACACTCGCAAAATCCGAAGCGCTCCATCACGGCCGCCAGTGTTGCATAGATTGAGACGGTGCACTGTTGCGGCGATCGCCCCGGGCGGCGGCGCGCGGTTGTCGCCGTCGCGCTCATCCTGGCGGTCGCGGGCTGCTCGCACGGCGCACCCGGCGGCACGGCGACATCCGCGTCGGCGCGCCCCTCGGACATCCCGCGCGGCCCCGCCTCGGCGCCGCCGGGCGCCATCGGGCTCACCCCGGGCGGGGTGACGACCAGGGTCGACGTCCCCGCGGATTCGACCGAGGAGGAGTATTTCCAGGCCTGTCACGCGGCCAAAGTCTGGATGGAGGCCCAGCCCAGGACCGGTGGGTCGCTGTTCGAGCCGTACCTGGCGATGGTCCAGGCTTCGCCATCGGGCACGGAGGGCACCTGGAGCGCCCGATGGTCGGACCTGACGCTCGCCCGGCAGGCCGCCGTGATCACCGCCGCACGGGCGGCGGCCAATGACGAATGCGGTTAGCGCGGGCCGCGCGCGCAATTGTGATCATGCATACAAAAAGTGCCCGCCCGGCGGTTGGCGGGGCCCCCGGCCGCGCAGAATGAACACATGCCGCGTCGCTCATCACCCACCCGGGTGGCGCTGGCGCTGGGCAGCGGCGGGGCCCGCGGCTACGCCCACATCGGCGTGATCGAGGCGCTGCGGGCGCGCGGCTACGAGATCGTCGGGATCGCCGGCTCCTCGATGGGCGCGATGGTCGGCGGGCTGCATGCGGCCGGGCGCCTCGACGAGTTCGCCGACTGGGCGAAGTCCCTCACCCAACGGACCATCCTGCGGCTGCTGGATCCGTCCATCAGCGCGGCGGGCGTGCTGCGGGCCGGGAAGATCCTGGACGCGGTGCGCGACATCCTCGGCCCGGTGTCCATCGAGGAACTGCCCATCCCCTACACGGCGGTCGCCACCGACCTGCTGGCGGGCAAGTCGGTGTGGTTTCAGCGCGGGCCCCTCGACGAGGCGATCCGCGCGTCCATCGCGATCCCGGGGGTGATCGCCCCACACGCGTTCGACGGACGCCTCCTGGCCGACGGCGGCATCCTCGACCCGCTGCCCATGGCGCCGATCGCCGCGGTGAACGCCGACCTGACCATCGCGGTCAGCCTCAGCGGCAGCGAGGCCGGCGGCGTGGCCGACCACCGCGACGCGGAACCGGGGGCCACCGTCGAGTGGTTGAGCCGCATGGTGCGCAGCACGTCGGCGCTGCTGGACACCGCGGCGGCGCGGTCCCTGCTGGACCGGCGGACCGCGCGAGCCGTGCTCGGCAGGTTCGGGTCCGACGACACGGAAGCCGACGGTATCGGTCCCGACGACGTCGCCGAGCTTCCGGCGGTTCCCAAAGTGGGCGGTTTCGAGGTGATGAACCGCACCATCGACATCGCCCAATCCGCGCTGGCGCGCCACACGCTGGCGGCCTACCCGCCCGACCTGCTGATCGAGGTGCCGCGTTCGACGTGCCGGGCCCTGGAGTTCCACCGGGCGGTGGAAGTGATCGCCGCGGGCCGGGCGCTGGCCGACGCCGCCCTGGACGCGCTGCAAACCGAGCCGGAGCAGGCCGAGCGGCCCGCGCTCGAGGGCTGACCCGCGGGACTCAGGCGCCCAAAAACCGCGCCACGGCGTGCGCTTCGCGGCGGCCCTGTTCGCGCCCGGCCACGGCCGAATCGATGCGGCAGCGCGGATCCAGTGGATTGGGGCCGAAGGCCGTCAGCGAGTCGGCGTCGGCGAACACCGCGAACGCCGGGCCGGCGAACGCCGCGATCTCGGCGGCCGGCCCCGCACCGAACGCCGCCGGCGCGTCGGCGCCGGACGGCACCAGCACCACCGCCGCGTCGCAGTCGCTCGCCACCGCAAGGTTGACCGAGCTGGCCACCCCGCCGTCCATGTAGCGCCGGGCCCCTATCGTCACCGGCGGCCACGCGCCGGGCACCGCGCAGCTGGCCGCCACCGCGTCGACGAGCCCGACGCCGGAGTTCCGGTCGAACACCACCAGTTCGCCGGTGGCGACGTCGATCGCGGTGACCCGCAGCGCCCGATGCGGCCAGTCGTGTGACGGCAGGCGCTGGGCGATCACCCCGCGCCGGACGGCCTCGGGCACCGTTTTGGTGGCCACCGCCACGGCCCCGATCCGCCGCATCTGCTGCCGGGTCTTGTCCTGCGCCTCGTCGAACGGTTCGGCCAGGACGGTCAAAAAGATTTCGGTGATGTCGTCGACGTCGACACCGGAATCGATCTCGCCCGACGACTCCGCGACTTGCCGGTCGTACAGGACCTGCAGCGGGCAGCCGCTGCCGATCTGCGCGGCGACGGCCGCGCCGGCCGACGTGCCCACCAGCACATCGGAATCCAGCAGCGCCCGCGCCGTCGCCGGCGACTTGTCGGCGATACCACGCAACACCCCTGTCTCCCAAGCGATTCCGGCTATACCGCCGCCGGCGAGCACCAGCGCGCGCCGGCTTGTCACGCCGACGTACCGGTGTGCTGCGCGCGCTGAACCGACTCGCTGAGATCCTCGCGACGGAGCTGATGGGTCGGCGGGTCAGGCAGCACCAACTCTGTGGTGACGCGCAACCCGGCGTCGACATGGACGAGCTCGCCGGGCGCGATCAGGCTCCAGCGTGGGTCCTCGTCCATCCGCTCGGTGGCGAACACCACCGACGACCGGGTACACAGCGGCTCGGACCACGCGCGAATTCGGTTGGTGTGCATATCGAAATCGGGCGCACCATCCAGTCGCCGGTCCAGGACATAGAGCTCATGGGCCTGCGGGTAACGCAGCGCCCACATGTCGGTGGCCGTGCTCAGCAAGACGTTGACCGCGTAGATCGGCACGTTTGCCGCCAGCCAGCGGCCGGCGTCGACCAGGCCGGCCGCCTCGTCGCCGTTGTGGGCGCGGATCGATCCGGTGATCAACGCGAATATCCGCTCGGAGTCGGTCTCGCCCAGGACCAGGTCCTCAGTGCCGAGCTCGCGCAGCCGTTCGTCGATGTCGTCCAGCCCCTCGATCACGCCGTTGTGGGCGAAGATCCGGCCATCCTGCAGAAAGGGGTGGGTGTTGCGCACCTCGCGTGCCCCGGTCGTCGCGTAGCGGACGTGCGCGACGAAGGTGGTGCCGGTCAGCTCGTGTGCCTCGGTGGCGAACTGGGTGTCGTGCCAGGCCGCGATCGGCTCCTTGTGCAGCTGCGGCCGGCCCCCGCGGTCGAACACCCCCAGGCCGGTCCCGTCGGGGTTCCGCCGGCTCTGTTCGGCCAGGCTGTCCGGGGCGTTGAGCAACCAAAAGGTCGCGGTGCAGACATCCGTCCCGGCGTGCAAGCCAAAAAGTCGGCACATGCTTCCGACGGTACCGAAGGCGGTCCGGCGAGGTTTCGCGACACATAACCACTTGCGACGACACGCCGAAAGGCCTCGCAACAGATTATGTCTCGCGGCGTCATCGCCCCAACACGGGAGCGGCCCGACCGGTGATCAACGGTAGGTCGAAGAAACTCTGAATCCCGGCCGGGGCGGCGCAGGTGGCAGGGACCGCGTTGACACAGTGCGCGGCGGTCGCGACTATGCCCGGGTTGCTCCGCAGCCCCGCCTCCACGCTTTCCGGCTGCCATCCCTTGATCGTCACGAAGGTGTCCGGGTTGCCGCGCACCTCGATCTCGTAGCGCTCCCCAGCCGGCCCGAATGACCAAGGCGGGTCGAGGTTTTCGGAACCCATCAGCCAGTTCACGGTGATCCGCACGACCACCGCGTCACCCACCAGCGCCTCCCAGTGGAAGCGGCGCCCGGCCACCTGGCCGGGCTCGATCGTCCCGATCGGCGAGTCGATCGGCGCGGTCGCGACGGCCACCTCCTGCGACGACCGCACGGGCCCGGCGGCAAAGCCCAGCTGGTCGACGCAGAGCCGGACCGACTGGGTGAAGCCGCCGTCGAGCAGCTTTTGCATCGGCCCGGTGAGCGCGCTGTCGGGCGCCCCGCCGAAGCCCATCACGTAGCGCAGCACGTCCGGCGCACCGTAGGTGCGAAGGTCCGAGAACTCCTCGGCGCGAAGGAAAGTCACGCCCGTCGACATCACCGACAACAGCAGGGGAAACAGTTCGGTGGCCGCGCCGGGCCCGATCCCGGCGCCGTGCAGCGTGGCATTGCCGGCCTGCGCGGCGACTTCCAGGTGGGCGCCCTCCTTCTCGCTCGGGTAGAACCACCCGAGCGGGGTCACGACGTTCTTGCCCGAGCGCAGCAGCGCGGCGACTTCCTCGGCGTCGGGCAGCAATGGCGCGTAGATGACCGCGTCGGCGTCCAGCGCGAGCACCTCGTCGACGCGGTTGGTCGCCGTGACACCCAACGGCGGCGTGCCGATGATGTCGCCGACGTCCTTGCCGGCCTTGGCTTCCGAGTGCACCCAGCAGCCGACGAGCTCGAGATCGGGATGGTCCAGCACGCCCTTGACGGCCGCGGTGCCGACCGATCCGGTCGCCCACTGAACGACGCGCAGGCTCATGTACGCACCGCACCTTTCCAGTCGCGCGCCTCACAGGCCGCTCAGTCGCGGGCCTCGACCACCCAATAGCCGTGCTCGGCGTATCGCGCCCGGATCGCCTTCTTGTCGTACTTGCCCACGCTGGTGCGCGGAATCTCGTCGACGAACGTCCATCGCTCGGGCAGCCACCAGCGGGCTACCTTGTCCGCGAGGAACTTTCGCAGGTCTTCGGCGCTCACCGACGAATGCTTGGCCACTATGACGGCCAGCGGCCGCTCCTGCCAACGCTCGTCGGGCACCCCGACGACGGCGGCCTCGAGCACCTGCGGGTGGCCGATGAGGCAGTTTTCCAGCTCGACCGACGAGATCCATTCCCCACCGGACTTGATGACGTCCTTGGCCCGGTCGGTCAGCGTGACGAAGCCCCGCTCGTCGATGCGGCCCACGTCGCCCGTGCGCAGCCAGCCGGAGTCGAACTTCGAGTCGTCGCGTCCCAGGTAGTAGGAGCCGGTGATCCACGGGCCGCGGACCTCCACCTCGCCGACGGCCTCGCCGTTGTTGGGCAGCACCGCGCCGTCGTCGTCGACGATCCGCATCTCCACCCCGCCCACCGGCTGACCCTGCGTCGCGCGGAACGCCCAGTGCTGGTCCTCGGGGGTGCCCGGCGGCGGCCAGGCCATGGTGGCCATCGGCGACGTCTCGGTCATGCCCCACAGCTGCCGGATCTGCACGCCGTGCTTTTCCTCGAAGGTGCGCATCAGCGATACCGGCACGGCCGAGCCGCCGCAAACCACCAGGCGCAGCGACGACATGTCGTGCTCGGGGTCGTCCTCCAGCCGGTGCAGGACGTCGTTCCAGATGGTCGGCACAGCTCCGGCCAACGTGGGCCGCTGGGTTTCGACCATGTCGATCAGCGAGCGGGCGTCGAGATGGCAGTCGGGAAGCACCAGGTCGGCACCCGCCAGCAGCGCCGCATAGGGCAGACCCCACGCGTTCGCATGGAACATCGGTACGATCGGCAGCACGCTGTCGACCGCCCCGACGCCGATGCCGTTGGTGGTGCACGCCGACATGGCGTGCAGAAAGCTCGAACGATGGCTGTAGACAACGCCTTTCGGGTTGCCGGTGGTGCCGCTGGTGTAGCACATCGCGGCCGCGCAGCGCTCGTCGATCTCCGGCCAGTCGAAGTCGGGGGATTCGGCGTCGAGCAGCTCGGCGTAGTCCAGCACGGTCTTACCGGATTCCTCCAGCGCGGCCGTGTCGCCGTCGCCGACCACGATCACCGCCTGTACGGTCTCGAGTTCGCCGAGGACCGGGGCGAGCAGTTTGACCAGCGACGCGTCGACCAGCACGACCCGGTCCTCGGCCTCGTTGGCCACGTAGGCGATCTGCTCGGGGAACAGGCGGATGTTGAGGGTGTGCAGAACGGCGCCCATCGACGGCACCGCGAGGTAGGCCGCCAGGTGTTCGGCGTTGTTCCACATGAACGTCGCGACGCGCTCATCCCCGGTAACGCCGAGGCGGCGCAACGCGTTTGCCAACCGGGCGGCCTGCCGACCCAGTTCGCGGTGGGTGATGCGCCGGTAACCATCGCCGGTGGCGGTGGTGACCGTGCGTGCTCCGTGGACGCCGCAGCCGTGCCGCATGATCGCGGCGATGGTCAACGGGAAGTCCTGCATCGTGCTGTCCATCGAGGTACCGCCTTACTCTCAGCGCGACACCGCCACGTGCGGTCGGGCGAATGCTATCGCCGCGCGCGCCATGAGAAAACGGGTTCCCCCGACAATGTGCGTTTTACGCGTCTTGGCCCGCGATCGGCTCCCAATGGTCAGGCCAGGGCCGGCTCGCAGCGAGGCAGCTCGGGCGCGACCCAATCGGTCGCGGTCTCCCTCTCAGGCACCGATGTCTCGATGCCCAGGACGACGATCGAGGCGACCGGCGCCACGGTGACGGTGCCGGAATAGTCGGCGACGTAGAGGTACTTCGCGTCCGCGCTCTCGACCACACAGGACGGCTGGTTGGCCACCCCGATGGTGCCGACGACGTCGTGCGTGAGGGTGCACAGCACCGTGATGCCGTCGTCGCTGACCACATATGCGCGATCGCCGTCGCCGCTGAGGCTCAAGCCGGTGACGATGCCGCCGATCTCGGAGATCTTGCGCGTACCGGTGACCTTGGCGGTGCGGGTGTCGACGACGTCGAACACCGCTCCCGACTCGGGGGCGCAGCTGACCACGTAGGCGATCGCCCCGTTGGGGCTCAGCGCGACGTCGCGGATGGGCAAACCGATCTCGACAGTGCCGATGGCGCGCGACCGCGCCGGCGTCCGCGTGTCGACGAGGACGAGCTGCCCGCCGGCGGGGCCGTTGGTGGCGACGTACAGGCGGCCGCCGTCAGAGCTGGTCCGCACGCACGCGGTGGTGGTTCCCGGCCGGTTCGCCCACGCGACCTCTTTCACGTCACCGGTCTTGGTGTCCAGGACGGCGACGTCGGCGCCGCCGGCGCCGTTTCGGCCCGCATAGACGTAACGCCCGTCGGGGCTCGCGGCCAGATCGCTCACGCTCAGCGCCAGCGGATGCGTGGCGACGACGGAGTTGGTCGGCACGTCGATGACGGCGATCGAGTCGTACGCCGGCGCCACGCTGCTGACGTAGGCGCGGTTGCTGTCGCGGCCACCCACGGCGAGCGCGAAGGGCTCGCCGAAGCCCGGAACGGTCCGCACGACGCGGCACGTCTCGGTGTCGATGACCGAGACGGTGTCGCGGGCGTGGTTGGCCACCAGGAGGCGGGTGCCGTCGGCGGTGGCGGCGATGCCGGTGATGGGACCGTGGTGCACGCCGATCTCGACGACGATCGGGAACCCGGCCGCCACGCCCAACTCGATGACGTCGCCGTCTCTGGCCTGATGTCGATGGTTCACTCCGAGCATGCTGGCACCGCCTTTGCTGTCTTCGTAGGACCTCCGGCCTCCTCGGCGGGCGCCGAGCGCCCCGGCATGAACCGGATCCCGCCGCCCGCAGGCGGCGCTTTTGCAAAAATTTTACCGAGCGAATTACGGGCAAAAAGAATTCGACATCGACGCTGTCGGACACGTCACACCGAACGCCCGATTTGCGCTTAGAATTCCTTTATTGCCGACGCGCAGAGCCGACAGGTAGCGAATCCTATACCCGCGAAGCAACAGGACATTCCGCAGCTGAGCGAACCGGTCAGACCCGCGGTTCCGGCGGTTCAATAAATAAGAGCCTCTTAGAATCGCGGATAAAAGAGGTAAATGTCACATTTCGCAGATTCTCGGCGCGCCGCGTGCGGAATAATTTTCCGACCGCCGACACCTCAAAGCGCGTCGTGGTCGCGTTCCCCGGTCCGGATGCGGATGACCCTGTCCACCGTCGAGACCCAGACCTTGCCGTCGCCGATTTTCCCGGTACGGGCCGCTGTCGTTATCGCGTCGACGACACGCCCGGCGAACTCCGCATCGACCAGCACCTCGACGCGGACCTTGGGGACGAACTCCACCACGTATTCGGCCCCGCGGTAGACCTCGGTGTGCCCGCGCTGCCGGCCGTAGCCCTGGACCTCTGTGACGGTCAGGCCCAGCACGCCGACGGCCTCCACGGCGTGCTTGACGTCGTCGAGCGTGAAGGGCTGGACGATCGCGGTGACCAGTTTCATGGCGACGTCACGGCCTCAATCGTCGGCCGTCTCGGCCGGTTCGGCGGCCACCGCCGGGGACCGCGTGGCCGCCAACGGCTCGGTCCGCCGGCCCGTGACGAGGGCTTCGTCGGGGTAGGCCTCTTCGTCGTGCACGCCGAGGTCCCCGGTTTCCAGGACCTCCTCGGGCAGCCGCAACTTCATGAAGATGCCGAGGACCTTCAGGATGACGAAGGTGACGAGCGCGTCCCAGACGATGACCGTGCCCGCGGCGCCGGCCTGAATCAGGATCTGCTTGGGATGGTGGCCCCACAGCCACCCGGAGAACGTGACGTCGGATCCCGCACTGCCGCCCAGGTATTCGACGATCTTCGGGTCGGCGAGCACACCGACGAGCAACCCGCCCGACAGGCCGGCCACCCCGTGGGTGTGGAACACGCCCAGGGTGTCGTCGACCTTCGCGAACAGCCTGGTCCTGCCGAGCCAGTTCCAGGACATCCAGACGATGGACGAGGCGACGACGCCGATGATCATCGCGCCGAAGCTGTTGACGAAGCCGGCCGCCGGGGTGATGGCCACCAGGCCGGTGATCATGCCGTTGACGGCACCGAGGAACGTGGGCTTACGCTGCCTGCTCGCGAAGATGTCCCACAAGACCCAGGTGAGCAGCGCGACGGCGGTCGTGAGGTTGGTGTTGAGCACCGCCAGCGATGCGTCGGCGCCGGAAAAGTATGGGTCACCGCCGTTGAACCCGTTCCAGCCCAACCACAGCACGCCGGCGCCGACCGCGGCCAGGGGAAGGTTGTTCGGCACGGCTCTGTCGCGGTCGCGCGCCAGCCTCGGACCGATGACCGCGGCGGCGACGAATCCCGTTGTGCCGGCGGCCAGGTGGATCACGTACCCACCGCTGTAATCCAGGGCACCCGCCTGGGCCCACCAGCCGCCGCCCCACAACAGGAAGGCGTTGACCGAGTAGGCGATCGTCGACCAGAGCGGGACGAAGACGAGCCACGCCTTGAAGCTCATCCGCCCGATCACGCTGCCGAGGAACAGCAGCGGCGTGATGGCGGCGAACACGAACTGGAAGTACGCCAGCGTGGTCTGCGAGAACCGGAATTTCGGCATCGTGCCGTCCAACAGTGGGATGACGGCCTGTTGCTGGTTGTTGCTGGACAGGATGGTGTGGGGGATGCCGACGGCGGCCCTCAGGATCCCGGGTCCGAGCTTGAGCGGGTCGCCGAAACCCATCTTGAAGCCCCAGAGCACCCACACGACCAGCACCAGCGAGAATCCGGTGAAGGCCATCAGCATGGTGTTGACGGCCCACTTCTTCTGCACGATGCCGCCGTACAGCACGGCGATGCCCGGGATACTCATCAGGCCGACGAGGGTCGCGGCCACCAGTTGCCACGCGTTGTCGCCGGGATTCAGCCAATCGGGATAGGGCAACATGGTTCAGACACACCCCAATTCGAACCAAAGGCTATACGTCAGCTGCGGTGCGAAGTGACGCCGTAGACGGGTGAAGCCTCGGCCCGGAATGTTTCGAGCGTGTGTGCTGCGGTTTAAATATTGATTTCGTTCGGTCCGCCGCCGGTGGCCGTCTGCTAGCTGAACTGGGTGCGCGGCCGGGGCGGGGCGACGCCGTCGACGCTGATGTCGAGCTTTTCGTTGTAGAAGGCCACCAGGCCCGCGATGGGCGCGACCGCCGGCAACGGATAGTGATAGGTCCACGCCAGGTCCGGATGCGTGATGTCGCCCGCGCGCACCGACCAGCAGCCCGACGTCACCCCCTTGTACGGGCACAGCGTCTGGGTCGTGCTGGGTTCCAGGTGCTCGAATGCGACGTCGGTCGGATCTATGTAATACCTTGTGGGCAGCCCGGTTTCGAATAACAGCACCGGCGATGTGGTGTCGGCCAACACGATTCCGTCGAGCTCGACCCGGACATGGCGGTGGGAGCGCAGGGCGTCGACCCGCGAGTACGGGTTGCGCGGGTGGCCGTAGATCGGCTCGTCCTCCTCGAACCACCGCAACGGATCCCACTCGAACCGCACGGTGCCCGCCACGGGGCTGTCGGTGCCGGCGTCGAAGACCCGCGCCGCCGAGGGGAAGGTCCGGCCGTCGCCGACCAGGGAGTGCAGCCGCGACGCACCGAACTGCACCTTCTGCGGGTGGTTCTCATCGCGGAGGAATTCCGTGCGCACATCGGCCAGCGGAACGTAATACGCCGGGTAGTAAGGCAATTCCCAAACGTAGCGGGCCGCGATGGTGTCGAAGACCAGCTGGTGTCCGAGGTAGCCGCGGACCCGGCGCGGCGCGGGCTCGACGCGTCCGCGGGCGGCGGCCATGGGCGGGTAGTCGGGTTGGGCGGTCACGCCTGGTCCTTGGACGCCAGCCCGGCCGGCGCGTTGGCGATCGCGCGGTGGATGGCGTCGGCCAGCGCAAGCGCGCTCTCCTCGGTGAGTTCCAGGGCGACCCGCGCCGACGGGCCCAGCTCGGGGTTGATCACGTCGATGTTGACCGTGTGGCCGTACGGCGCATGCACGGGGTGGTCGACGTATACGGTCGCGCGGCTGGCGCCGAACCAGCCCGTCGCGCCCTTACCGCTGCCGTCGATCAGCGCGTGTTCGGTGAGGTAAGTGCACATGCTTTGGCACACCTAGCCTTTCAGGTGGGTCGCGAAGAAATCGTCGATGCGCCGCCAGCCGTCCACCGCCGCCTCGGGCCGATACGCCGGCCGGTCCACGGAGAAGAACGAGTGGCCCGCGCCGTCATACGAGACGAACTCGTGTGGCTTGTCGAATCTGGTCAGCTCGGCGTCCAGGGCGGCCACGGCGGGTGGCGCGGGGAACCGGTCGTCGGCCCCGAACAGCCCCAGCATCGGGCAGCTCAGTTTGGCCGCCAGATGCAGGATCGGTTGCATCGCCTTCGGCATGCCCTCGGGCAGGTCCTCCACGATGAAGGCGCCGTAGCAGTCCACCGCGGCGTCGAACGGCAGCGAGCAGGCGGCCAGGAATGCGTGCCTTCCGCCCGAGCAGTGCCCGATGACCCCGAACTTCCCGTTCGCGCCGGGCAGGGATCGCAGGTGCTCGACCGCGCCCGCGACGTCGCCGACCAGCCGCTCGTCGGGCACGCCGCCGGCGGCCCGCACGGTGGCCGCCGCGTCATCGGGCGCAGCGCCCGGGGCCTCCCGCGAATACAGGTTGGGGGCCACCGCGTGATAGCCGGTGACGGCGAGCCGACGGACGAACTCCTTGGTTTCCCGGTCGTAGCCGGGCATGTGGTGGATCCACACGATTCCGCCGCGCGATCCCGCGGCGAGCGGCATGGCCCGGTAGGCCTCGATCTCGTCGCCGCCGTGGCCGGTGATCGTGATCGTTTCTGCGCGGATGGCGTCTGGACTGGGCGCGTTCATCGCTGCTCCTTTTGCGGGCTCGCTCCGACGAAACCAACGACGAAACCAACGTAGCCCAACCGTGCCCGGACGGTCCGATCGTGCATTTCACGAGGCTGTTTGTCGCGCCGACCCGCACGGGAAAAGCTGGAAAACGGGTACCGCGCGGTGCAAGATTGTTGCTCAAAGCGGGTGAGCCTGGAGGACGAGGCGTTGACGACGGAAACAAGCTCCGCCGAGGCGGGCGCGGCTCCTGTCGCGCTGCGCGCGGTGGTGGCCGACGACGAGACCCTGTTGCGGGAGGGTTTGGCCAGCCTGCTGGACCGCTCGGGGTTCGATGTCGTCGGCCAGGTCGGCACCGCGGTTGAGCTGCTGCCGCTCGTGCGTGACACTCACCCCGACATCGTGGTGGTGGACATCCGGATGCCGCCCACCCACACCACCGAGGGCCTCGAGGCCGCCCGGGTGATCCACGAGGAACTCCCGGACACCGGGATCCTGGTGCTGTCGGCACACGTGGACGTCGAGCACGCGATGGAACTGCTGGCCAGCGGCCGCGGCATCGGCTACCTGCTCAAGAGTCGCGTGACCGACGTCGCGGATTTCGTCGACACGTTGCAGCGCATCGCGAAGGGTGCGTCGGTGGTCGACCCGGCCGTGGTCCAGGAATTGGTGTCCGGGCGGCGGCGCGACGATCCCCTGTCGGCGTTGTCGCCGCGCGAACTCGAGGTGCTGGAGTTGATGGCCGAGGGCCGTTCCAACGCCGGCATCGCGCGGCGGCTGTGGGTGACGGAGGGCACGGTCGAAAAGCACGTCCGCAGCATCCTCACCAAGCTCGGCCTGCCGGAGACCGACGACGATCATCGCCGCGTCCGCGCCGTCATCACGTTCCTGGATTCGCGCTGACGCGGCCGGGTATCACGCTGTGCGCGCCAGATCCTCTGAGCGGTCATAGTTTTCGCCCTGGCGGTGCTGGGCCAGCAGCAGGCGTAGCCGGCGGCGTCCCCGATGGAGGCGCGACACCACCGTCCCGATCGGTGTGTCCATCACCGCGGCGATCTCCTTGCACGGCATGCCCTCGACATCCGCGTAGTACACGGTGGTGCGGAACTGCTCGGGCAGGGATCGCATGGCAGCGACGAGATCGTGGTCGCCGAAGCGTTTGAGGGCCTGATCTTCCGCCGAGGGCAGGCCCACGCCGGAGTGGGCGGCGCTCACCCGGAAGTGCAGGTCCGTGATCCCCTCCGAGAGATGCTGCGCCGGGCGCCGCTGTGTCTTGCGGCAATTGCTGATGTGGGTGTTGACCAGAATGCGGTATAGCCATGCGGAGATGTTGCTCTCCGGCCGGAAGGAGTCGAAGGCGGCGAAGGCCTTCGCCATCGTGTCCTGAACGAGATCCTCCGCGTCGGCGTGGTGGCGGGTCATCCGCATCGCCTGCCGATGGAGGTCACCGAGCAGGGGTGTGACTTGGCGTTCGAACCCGGCCGTGGGGTCCGCTTCGGCAGGCAATTCCGCTGGCAGGGTCATGATGCGCCTCTCGTGTCGCGGCGGGTACGGGGCCGGTCGGCTCCACGGCTTACGATTCCGCCCGGGCTGAGCCGCGTCTGCACCGCTGGCAACCGTCGGGGCTTCCGGTCAGCCGCACTCCGCGTCACCCGGGTAGCCGGTATGGGCGTGCTCGCGCGCCACAGCCGGAGCGCCGAATCCTTCCCGATTCGCCGTTAATTTCCTGCTAGCCTCCATGCGGTCGGATGACCACTACTCCACACTGAAGCCGTGACACTTGATGAGCGGACGCGGTGCGTCATCGTCGATGACAACCGCGACTTCCTCGATGCGGCGACCCGGTTGCTGGAGCATCAGGGGATCAACGTGGTGGCGGTGGCGACGTCCTCCGCCGAGGGGCTGCAGTGTGTCAGGCACCTGCAGCCCGACGTCACGCTCGTCGATATCGACCTGGGTGAGGAGAGCGGATTCGACCTCGTCGAAAAGCTGCACAGCAACGGGTTGGGCGCCGAGGTGCCGACCATCTTGATCTCCACCCACGCCGAAGAGGACTTCGCCGAGTTGGTCTCCGCCAGCCCGGCTTTGGCGTTCATTCCCAAGTCGGCCCTGTCCGGTGCCGCGATCCGCGACGCCCTGGGGCTGGCCGGCTAGATACCCGCTAGCGCGGTAGCCGAATGGCCGGTGGCGGTAACGACAGCCACGCCCGCAGCTGCGATCCTGGACATGAGCGGTTCCACAGCGCGCCAAGCGCGGAACCGATGTCGTTGCACCCCAAGGGCTTCGACGCATTCGAGGTGAGGAAAAGTACTCATGTCCTTTGGCGACGGCTGCTACTGCCTCATGCCGACATCCGGCCGGCACCCGTCGCACCGGGCGGTCCGGGTGTCTGCGCGCCGGAAGCGGCTGGCGCGCGGCGGGTTGTTGATCCTGCGTGGGGTGGAGGTCGCGCTGTTTGTCGCGACCATCGTCGCCGCCGTTGCGTTGCTCGCCCACCCGCTCGCGGTCGGAAGGTCGTCGCAGGACTACAGCTCCGCGATGACCTTGCCCGGGCCTTATTCTTCCGGCGCGTTCTCGGTCGAGGAGGTGGCCGCGAAGGTGTTGCCCAGCGTGGTGACGCTCGAAGTCAACGACGGCAACCGCTCTCAGCTCGGTTCCGGGGTGATCCTCACCGCCGACGGGCTGATCATGACCAACAACCACGTCCTGGTGCCGATCGGCGACGGCCGTCGGCCGCCGGCGGGCACCGCGGTGACCCTCAACGACGGCCGCACCGCGGCGTTCGACCTGATCGCCACCGACCCGAAGAGCGACATTGCGATCGGGCGGGCTCGGGACGTGTCAGGGCTCACGCCGATCTCTGTCGGCTCGTCGGCGAAGCTGCGCGTCGGTCAGCCCGTGGCGGCGGTGGGGTCTCCACTCGGGCTGCGCGGCACCGTCACCGCGGGCATCGTCAGCGCGCTGAATCGGTTGATACGTCCGGCAATTGACCCGGACCGCCCGCTGAGCGCGTATTACGCCATCCAAACCGACGCCGCCATCAATCCCGGTAATTCCGGTGGTGCGCTCGTCGACATGAACGGCGCGCTGGTCGGCATCAACGCGGCCGAGGCGGTGCTGCCCGGCGCGGAGGGCGCGGGCATCACGGCCCACGGATCGATCGGCCTCAACTATGCGATTCCCGTCGACCATGCCACCCGCATCGCCGCCGAACTGGCCGCAACCGGGCGGGCATCGCATGGCTGGCTGGGCGTACAGGCCACCGGCGACGCCGGCGTCCGCGGCGCCCGGATCACCGGAGTGGACGCCGGAAGCCCCGGTGCGGCGGCCGGATTGACGGTTGACGCGGTCCTCACCAAGGTCGATGACCAGATCATCGACAGCGGGGCCACCCTGGTGGCCGCCGTGCAATCCAGGGAACCCGGGGCTGAGGTCACGCTCGCGTTCGTGCACAGTTCGGGTCTGCCGATGACGGCGCGGGTCACCCTCGGCACCGACCAGGGTCGGTAATAGCGAGCTGCGCGCTGCCCGCTCAGGCCGGCGCACAGGGAATTTCGGCCGCGAGCGTAGTGCCCTCGCCGTGGCAGCTGGTGACATCCAACCGGCCGCCCAGTGCCTCCACCCGGTCCCTGAGCCCGATCAGCCCGGATCCTTGCGGATCGGCACCACCGATGCCGTCGTCAGATACCCACAGCCGCACCCGCGCGTCGTCGGCCTCCACGGTGATGGTGACCATTGACGGGTGTGCGTGTTTGGCGGCGTTGGTGAGCGCCTCGGCGACAACGTAATACACCGCGACCTCGACGGACTTGGGCAGTCGCCGCGCGACGTCGACGCGTAGCTCGACGGGCATGGCGAAACGGCGACTCAAGACACGCAGTGCGGGGCCGAGGCCCGCATTGGACAGCACGGCCGGATGGATGCCGCGGGAGAGCTGACGCAGTTCCTCGCTCGCCGCCGCGACTTCGTCGGCGAGCTCGGCGATCTCGAGTTGCACCCGGCCGTCGGCGGGCAGGGAGGCCTGCAGGGACTGAAGGCGCAGCCGCAAGGTCACGAGGCGCTGCTGCGCCCCGTCGTGCAGGTTGCGTTCGATGCGACGCCTGGCCTCGTCACCGGCGGTCACGAGGCGGGCTTCAACCGCTGCTACCCGCTGGCAGGTAGGCGTGCGCGCCCTCGAACGATCAGGCCGGTGCGGGTATCTCGAAGGCGTTGAGGACCGCGCACACGGTGTGGTAGATGCCGGTCAGGACGGCGGCCTCCATGACGCCTGCCGGGCCGAGCGTTGCCTCCGCCTCACGGTATAGCGCGTCGTCGAGCCGGTGCTCGACCGACAGTGCGCGGGCGACACGGTGGGCGACGGCCTCGTCCTTGGTCAGATCTTCCGGAAGTCCGCCGTCGGCCAGTGTGCGCACCGCCTTATCGGGGAGCCCGGCCTGCAAGGCGACCGCGCAATGCGCGTACAGCTCATAGGGTGCCCGCCACACCGCGCCGACCGACAGGATGATGACCTCCCTGCAGCGCTTGCTCAGCGAGGTGTTCGTCTGCTCCGTGACCGCCAACTCGAGGAACGCGGACGAGATGGCCGGGGTCAGCAGGGCCGGGTTGAACGGACCGATCAGCCGGCCCGTATCGGTGCCCGCCCGGAACTTCGCGGACTCCGCCCATGGCACCGCCACTTTCGTCAGCCAGTCGAAGACCTCCCGCTGGCCCGGATCGAGCGCCGCGCGCTCGTACAGCCGAAGACGCCCGCCCAGGCCGCCGTCATCAATCGACATGATTCCTCCCAACGCCCGTAACGGACTGTTGCCCCTCAGCATGACGCGAGGTGCCGCTGATGTCGTTACCGGCAACCGGAATCGCGATACCCGGCCCGCAGGAAGGTATGCGAGCTGAACCACTCGGCGCCGCAGCGGAGCTCGCGGGGATCGACTGCTCGCCAAGTCAAAGTGATTGCAGCTAGCCAGAAGTCAAAGGGGGCGCTAGCGCCGACGACATCTCGCCCGGCCTCGGCAATGCTACGTGTGGGGCTCGGCTGCCGGGTTCGGTTACGCACTGATGCGTCGGCCGACGGGGCAGCGTCACCAATCGGCACCGGGAGAAGCAAATGTCGTTCGTCACCACACGACCCGAAGCGCTGACGGATGCCGCAGGACAGCTGGCGGCAATCGGGTCGGCGATGACCGCTTCGAATTCGGCTGTGGCGGAGCCCACCACGGGAATCGTTCCGGCCGCCGCCGACGAAGTGTCGGCACTGACCGCGGCAGCGTTCACCGCGCACGGCGCGATGTACCAGGAGGTCGGTGCGCAGGCCGCCGCCATGCATCAACTGTTCGTGGCCACCTTGCATGCCTCCGCCGGTTCTTATGCGGCAACCGAGGCCGCCAACGCGGCCGGCGCCCACTGAAAGCCGCTCGGAAAATGGACTTCGGAGCGCTCCCACCGGAAATCAACAGCGGCAGGATGTATTCCGGCCCTGGCCCAGGGTCGATGTTGGCCGCCGCGACCGCTTGGGAAAAGCTGGCCGCGGACCTGTACTCGGCGGCCTCCTCGTACGCCGCGGTGGTGTCCGGACTGACCTCCGACGGCTGGCAGGGTCCGGCATCGGCCTCGATGGCCGCCGCCGCCGCGACGTACTTGACGTGGCTGAGCACGGCCGCATCGCAGGCGGAGCAATCGGCCAACCAGGCTCACGCCGCCGCGGCGGCGTTCGAGGCGGCGTTCGCTGCCGTGGTCCCACCGCCGCTCATCGCGGCCAACCGCGCGCAGTTGGCGACGCTGGTTGCGACCAACTTTCTGGGCGCCAACAGCGCGGCCATCATGGCGACGGAGGCCGAGTATGCCGAGATGTGGGCTCAGGACGCCGCAGCCATGTACGCATATGCCGGGTCGTCGGCCGCCGCGGCGACGCTCACGCCGTTCACCGCGCCGCAACAGAACACCAACCCGGCCGGTGTGGGCACGCAAAGCGCCGCGGCCACCAATTCCACCGGAAGCTTGACGCTGCCGTCGATCGACACGATCGTCCAGCTGATCGCCGACGACATCAACAATGCGCTCTCGCCGGATCACATCAACTCCGGCATCAGCGCGTTCGCGACGATCCCTTCGATCATCTTGTCGGCGGCCTCCTTGGCTTCCAGTTCCGGCACGAGCGCCGCCGACTCAACGGTGGCGGCATTGACCGACGTGAGCGCCGGGCTGGGCAGGGTGGCGAGCACCCTCGGATCGGTGGGCTCCGCGTTCGGCCCCGCCGAGCTGGCCGGCTCGGTGTCCGCCGGGATGGGTCGGGCGGCCGGCCTCGGTGCGCTCTCCGTGCCGCAGAGTTGGGGCACGCTTACGTCCACGGCTTCCGGTTCGCCGAAAGCGTTGCCGGTCAACCTCGTCAGCGAAACCGACCTCGGGGATATGGCCCCGCCGGTCAGCCTGGCGGGCGCCCCGGCGACCTTGGCGGCAGGGGGCGCCGCCCGGGGCAGGTCGATGGCGGCCGACGGCACGACCCTGCGGTCGTTGATGCGGCCCAGTATGCTTCCGCGTCAGAGGTACATCGGATAGCGCGACAGCAGGTCCGCGCCAAACGGCTCAGACCGGCTCGGGCCCAGGCTATTTCGGTGATTCCACGCCGCTAGCGGTGCCCATGGATGAGGCCGTCACACGTGCGGGCGCCTGGGCAACGCCGACGGCGTAGGCGGAGTTGTACCGGCGGATGAAGCGGGCCACGAGCGGGCTGGGCGCGCCGGTCATCGCCGCGGCACTCCCTTGTGCCGCTCGACGACAGTGCGACTGTCATGCAGGGCCCACGCAAGGGTGATCAACAGCAGCAGCGCCAGCAGTACGGTCAACATCGGCGAATACCTGCCCTTCTCGGTCGTTTCCGTCCACACCGGCCGCTGCGTCCGAAGAGACTGTCCCACACACGCTTTGGCCGCCATTTCGGCGGGTTGCCGGGCGAAGGTCCAACCTGGCCGCCCCGGCAGTTGCCACTTCAGCATCGCCCGCGACGGCCGACATGTCGTCCCTGCTGGCCGCCGCAGTCGCCCCCGGGTAGCTGTACATCACCACGTCCGGACCCCGGCGCAATCGCCGGCAATCCGCGGGAACAGCTCGAGCCAAGCGGTTGACTGACGATATGCTCGTATGTGACGATATCGTCACTAATCAGAAAGGACGCTGGTGGGCGGCATGACGAACCTGGCCTCCTCGACCGTGTGCTGTTGCACCGCCCGCGGTCGGTGGCCGCGCGACCTGCCGCCGGCCCGCCTCGACGCGCCGGCCCCCTCACGCGGACCGCACGCACGCGGCGGGCGTGCCACGAGGGCCACGTGATGCGGAGGGTCCCGCAAGACGTCGCGGTCTACCGGGCGAACCTGTACACGCGGACCGCGGTGCTCGACCCGTACCCGCACTACGGCCGGCTGCGCCGGCTCGGATCGGTGGTTTGGCTGCGCCGGCACGGCGCCTACGCGCTGCCCCGCTACGCCGAGTGCAAGGCCGCGCTGCGGGATGACGCGACGTTCATCTCGGGCAACGGCGTGGCGCTCAATCCGATCAGCAATCGGTTGTCGCGAGGCACCACGCTCAACAGCGACGGCGCGGAGCACGACAGACGGCGCAAACTGGTTGCGCACCGGCTACTTCCGCGCGCGTTGCGCGACCTCGCCGGCACAATCGATGATCAGGCGGCCGCCATCGTCGACACCGCTCTCGGCCGCCGGACGGTGGACGCGGTCGCGGACCTCGCGTCCGCATTGCCGCTGGCCGTGGTGCCCGATCTGGTCGGTTGGCCCCGCGACGAACGGGGGCCACTGATCGACTGGGGCGGCGCCACATTCGACATGCTCGGCCCGCTCAATCGGCAAGCCGTCATGTCCTTCCCGCGCAGCCTGCAGATGTTGCGATTCGCTCGCCGCGTCGTCCGCAGCCGCACCGTCCTCGAGGGCAGCATCGTCGACGAGCTACTCGCCTCGGTCGACGCGGGAACCGTGAGCCGCGAGCAGTGCACGGCGCTGATGATCGACTACATCGCGCCTTCGCTCGACACCACCATCAGCGCCATCTCAAACGCGGTGTACCTCTTCGCCAGTCACCCCGAGCAGTGGCAACTCCTCAGGGACAACCCTGGGCTGATTCCCAACGCGGTCAACGAGATCGTGCGTTACGAATCGCCGCTGCGCGCCTTTGCCCGGCTGGTCCGGCGCGACACCGAGATCGCCGGTGTGCTCATTCCGGCGGGATCGCGCGTCCTCGTCATGTACGCCTCGGCCAACCGCGACGAACGCGAGTGGAAGGACCCGGACACCTTCGACATTCGCCGCGATGCCGGGCGACACCTCGGCTTCGGCAACGGCGCACACGCGTGTGCCGGCCAAGCGCTGGCCCGCCTGGAGACGGCCGCCATGCTGCGTGCGTTGATCGACCGCGTCCAGCGCATCCACGTCACTGGCCGACCCACCTGGGCCCTCAACAACATCATCCGCCGGCACCAATCGCTTCCGGTCACTCTGGAGGCCGCGTGACGGGTTGCGGCACCCGGAGTCAATTCAGCGGAAACTGCTGCGCCGTGATGGAATCGCGCAGCGCCCGCCGATAGCGTGACAGCACCGGCACGTACAAACCCAGTTCCTTGCGCGCAGCCTGGACGACGTCCCGTCGGTTGATCTTGATGTTCTCGTACGCCTTCAAGGCCTCGCGTTGATCCTCGGGCATGTTGTCCAACCACATGTCGAGCCGGCCCGTCAGTCCCTCGTCAGCCTCGATCTGCCTCACCCACTCGCCCAACTGAACCGACTGCTGGTAGGCGTATGCGATCGCAAGGTCGGCGGTCTTGTAGTTGCCGGTCAGCGCGAGCTCGCTGATCACCCTGTCGATCGCTTCGGCTTTCTCGGCCAACACCTCTCGGCGCGCTTCGGGCGGGAGCGCCTTGAGTATCTCCAGGTCCCGGCCGATCCGTAGAGCCTCGGCGTACAGCGTTTTCATCTCCTCGTAGTGGAAGCGCTTGTGCTGAGACCTCCGGTCCAGTGAACCCGTGCCGAACGCGATGATGCCCGCCAGGACGACGAACGCGCCGCCCAACAGCGTGCCCTGCCCCGGAGTGACGTTGTGCCACAGGTCCACCCAGGCGCTCATCTTTACCACCTCCGACACACGACACCGCTACCGGTTCAGAGGTCGGCGATCGCCAGGCCCGTGAGGCCGAAACCCAGGTGCACGAGTTCCTTGTCGACGCCGCTGTCGAGATTGATGTACCGGATGCTGCCCCCGAGATCACCGACGTAGAACTCCGAATCGGACAGGGCCGCAACACCGATCGCCTCGTGGTACCCGCGCGAAAGGATTTCGGGCGCACCGATCGTCGGCTGCACCGCCGCGCGATTGAGGGTGTTGCCGCCTGGTTCGGCGCCGCGGTCGGTCCACACCAGCGTGGTAGCGCCGAACAGGTGCAGGTCGATCGGCTCGGGCAGATCCTTCCACAGCAGCTCGACGTCGTCGCGGTGCCGAGGGTCGGCGCTGGCGGGCAGGTCGAGGCCGGCACGAAAGATCCTGCCCTCACCCGCCTTTGGCGCACCCTTTTGCGTCCAGTACAGCAGGCGCCGGTCGAGGTCGACGGCGATGCCGACGCAGTGATTGGCGATCGTTTGCGCGTCCTCGTCGCCTACCCCGGTCACCACCAGCGGCCGCAGGCCGCTCCCGTCGAGGTTGCAGGTCAGGACCTGCATGCCCTCACGGTCGCACCAATACAGCATGCCCGCTTGCCAATCGGCGGCGAGCTGCTTGCCCGTGGTGAAGGCGCCGCGCGGCACGATCGTGACGCGGTTGGTGCCGTCGAGATCCGCGCGCTCCAGCGATCCGTTGCGGGCGTAGGCAACCTCCGAACGTGGGTCGCCCCCCGGATCGGGGGCGCCCATGTTCGTCCAGTAGATGTGACCGCGGGCCCGATCGACGACGATTCCGTCGGGCCTCTCGTCGAGTCCGGTGATCAGGGTCCGAACCCGGGTGCCGTCCAGCGACACCGCCTGCATCTCCTGCTTGCCATCGTTGAGCACCAGCAGCTCGGTCATCGGCGCTCGCTTTCGGCTTCCGCGGCAGCGCCAACGGAGAACGACGGCACAGCGTCGCACAGCGCCCGAATGTCCTTGCCGGCCTGCATGACCGCGCCGTCGGGCCGCACGATGGCGGCCGACGCCCGGCCTGCCCGCAGCCAGCGGCCGAGTTGGCTCTCACGCGAGACGGGGACCACGACGGCCCCTCGTACGTCGAGCTCCTTCAGTTGCGCGGGGCTCAACCACGCCGACGTGACGAGCGCGAAGCGGTTGCCGACGATCTGGTCGAGGCGCTGGCCGTCGCGCAGCACCGGGTTGGGGCACAGCGTTCCGGCCAATCCCCCGGGCACGCGGGACTTGACGACCATCTCCGACCGGTGCAGGCCGGGCGCAACGCCGTCGGCGGCGCTGGTGCGGGTGCCCGGCAGGCGCAGGTTCTGCAGTCGCGGGAACACCACCTTGCGGACGAGGTCGCCGAGCGTGCCGCCGCCCGTCATCGCCGCGCCGACCGACACGGCCATCATGATCATGGCGGCCGCGTGGGCCTTGCGCTCCTGCTCGTAGGTGTCCAGCACGCTTTCGGGCAGCGAATTGCTCAGCACCCCAGCCACTTTCCAGGTCAGGTTCAGCGCGTCGCGCAGACCGGCCGCCATGCCCTGGCCGACGAACGGCGGCGTGAGGTGGGCGGCGTCGCCGAGCACGAACACGTTGCGGTCGCGCCAGCTGCTGGCGACCTGTGCGCGGAAGGTGTAGGCGGTGACGCGGACGAGGCGCAACTGCTCCGCGGGCGTGTCGCCCAGCCACGGCTTGATCAACGGCTCGATCTGCTCGATGGTTTGGTAGTCCGCCGCGCTCTCCCCGTCGAGAAGCCGGAACTCCCAGCGGTACCGGGTTTCGCCGACCCGCATGTAGGTGCCGGCCCGCTCCAGGCTGCACAGCTGGTGGCAGCCCTCCCACTGGTCGAGATCGGCATCGGTGTCGACGTCGATCACGATCCACTCCTGCTGGAACGGCAGCCCGTACATGTGCGAGCCGATCGACGCCCGGACGATGCTGTTGGCGCCGTCGCAGCCCAGCACGTAGCTGGCGTCGACGGAGTGCTGGCCGCCACGCACCCGGTCCAGGAAGCTGACCCGCACCTTGCCGTGCTTGTTCTGGGTGACGCTGGTGACCTCGACGTCACCGTGCAGCATGACGTGCGGGTAGCGCTTGAGGTTGGTGCGCATCATCGCTTCCAGCTCCGGCTGGTCGAACATGTTCATCTGCGGGTAGCCGTTGGCGCTGGGCTCGGTGCTGCGCTTGAGCTCCGCCAGCACCCCAAACTCCTTGTCCAGCAGGCGAAGACCGTGTGCGGGCCGACGGTGGGCGGCGAACTCGTCGCCCACGCCGAGGCGCGCCAGGATCCGGTAGATCTCGTCGTCGGCGTGCACCGCCCGCGGCAGCGGGTAGACGGTTTCGTGCCGGTCGAGCACGAGAGTCGGGATGCCGTACTGACCCAGCAGCGTGGCCGCGGTGATGCCGGTCGGGCCGGCGCCGACGATGATCACCGGCACGAAGTCCGGCAGGGACGCCGCAGCGCCGTTCGAGTGTGCGTTCATGCGTAAACCACCTTGTTGCGTTGCGTGCCGAGGTCGAGGGCGCCGTCGTCGGTGGCCACCGTGGCCTCCACGACGTCCCCGTGGTGCAGGTAGTTGGGGTTCTTCGCCTGGTCGGCGAGGAACGTCATCAGATCCATCTGGTGCGGGTTCTCGACGCCCCGCGCGGTGAGCGCGGTGCCGACCGGGGTGCCGGTGAGGATCAGGTCGCCGGCTTCCACCTTCTGGAACCTGGCCAGCGTCTGCAGCGCCTGGACGGGCGAGTAGAGCATGTCGCCCTCCACCACCATGTTCTGGCGCAGCTCACCGTTGACCCGCAACTGCAGCCGCAGGTCGCCGAAGCGCTTGAGCTCGTCGGCGTCGACCAGCACCAGCGCCGGCCCGACCGGGGTGAACGTCGGGTACGACTTCGACTCGAAGAACTGCTGTTTGGTCAGCTGCACGTCGCGCGCCGACACGTCGTTGGTCACGACCAGCCCGTGGACGAACTCGGCCAGGTTGGCCTCGGTCACCTCGGTGCCCACCGGGATCTCGCGGCCGATCAGCAGACCGATCTCCAGCTCGTAGTCGAGCAGCTTCACGTGGGCGGGCTTGACGATGTCGCCGAACGGCCCTGTGACCGAACCGGAGGCCTTGCGGAAGAAGGTCAGCGGCGTCTTGGCCGGGTCGCGACCGACGTCGCGGACGTGCGAGGCGTAGTTGGTGGCCTGGGCCACCAGCCGGCAGGGCGTGGTGACCGGCGAGACCAGCGCGAGGTTGGCCACCGGCACGGTGTCGGTGGAACCGGCGGCCTCGTCGATGGCGCGGCGGTCGCCCAGCAGCTGGGCCGTGGTTGCCGCGTCGGTGCGGATGCGCGCCGCGCCGTTGGGGGTCTGCACCCACCACGCGTCGGCGGTGCGCAGGATCGAGACGGTCATTTGAGGATCCTCACTTTTCGATTGGGTGGTGGGTTTCAGGAATTGGCGACGTTGAACAGGCCGCGCAGCGCGGACAGGTCGAACTCGTTGTCGTGGCGCAGCGCGTCGAGCATCAGAGCGACCTCGCGTGCGGTTTCGCCCGCGCTGCCGACGCCCAGGAAGTCCTTGCTCGGCGGCGGCCCCCACTGGTACAGGCCCGAGGCCGTCAACGGCGCCCAGCCCGGCTCCAGGGTGTTGTCGAACATGTCGCCGTCGGCGTAATGCTCGACCAGGAAACCACCCTCCGGGTCGCGCCAGTAGTCGAAGAGCTGGCTGCCCTGGATGTGGCGGCCGATGCCCCAGGAGCGGAAATACCCTTGCTCCCGCAGGTATTCGCCGCCGGCGGCCAGCGCGTCGAGGTCGGCGACCTGGTACGCCGAGTGCACGTAGCGCCGGGTCGGGCCCAGCGCCATCGCCAGCGTGTGGTGGTCGGCCGGCACGGAGCCGCGGTCGCAGCGGATGAAGCTCATGACCGGTCCGCGCTCGCGCTGGCCGGGGTAGTAGCAGAAGTCGCTGACGATCAGCCCGAGGTGGTCCAGGTACCAGTTCAGCGCCTCGATGTACTTCGGCGTCTGCAGCACGATGTGCCCGAGCCGCTGCACACGGGCGGGTACCCGCGGCGGGCGCTGCGTCACGTTCGCCCGCACGGTCTGGTGGCTGGGACCGAAGTTGAACACGTGCGGTCTCTGCGACGGCAGCTCGGGTAGCTCGTGCACGCCCGACACCACCCGCAGCGGGATCCCGCTGGGGTCGACCAGGTCGACGGTCACCCCGCCCAGGTTCTCCGGAAGCGCGCGCACCGTGGTGCCGGTGGCATCGGCCAACCGCAGCAAATCGGAGTGGTCGGCGGCGACGAAGGCCGGGCCGATGAACCGCGAACGCGAACCTTGGCGGATCAACACGCACGGCGCGCCCGCGTCGCTGCCCCGCAGGTGCAGCTCGTCCTCGGTGCGCAGCACGACGCTGTACCCGAATGCCAGCGCGAACGCCTCGGCCGTCTTCAGGTCCGGCTTCTCGAATTCCAGCCAGATGACGTCGTGGACCTTGATCACCGGGTTGGCCGAGCGGCCCGAGTGCTCACCCGGCAGGGCGCCCTGCTCGCTGTGCAGGCCACTATGAGCGTTGTGCGAGCCGATCAGTTGGTCAGTCATTGGTCACTCCTAGAACAAACTCGATGGACACCCGTGATGCTCCTTCCCTGAAAGGGTTTGACGACAAGGCTTTTGGCAGCGCACGCTCGGGCGCACCGCATTCGCCACCAAGCATGCCGCCGGCGCGAGAGCCTGTCGTTGCCGCTGACGGCAATCGCTATACCCTGCTAGCAGGTATCCGGGACGCGGCTGAGGAATCGTCAGTCTGGGTTGCCCGACAGTCAGTTTCGTCGCTTGCGGAGCCGTTCGCGTTGACGATTCGTCGCCATCGGGTGGTGGTTGCAGCACGGCAGATCGCTACGCCACCCACAGGGGCCTGACGCAGGCGCCGGCGCCCATCATTGCCGGATGAGGCCGTGGGGCCCCGGATTCGCGATGACTCGGCGTCTCGCCTAAACACATCCAGTCAACGGCGTGAAATTCAGCCACCAATCTGTATGGCGTTCACTGCTTTTTAGCGGTTTACTTATGCACACAATTTCACATTCGCTTGCCTCGATTACTGCGCCGATCGTCCGGAGGGTATCGACGTGAACGCGAGAATGAAGACACGTGGCGCCGGAAGCGTCCTCGACAAGCTCTGGCGGCCCACCGTGATAGGTGTCGTGCTCTTGGTCGTCGCGTATGGCGTCCATACCATTCGGGGCAACAACGAGAACATCAGCCATCCGCCCACCACCAGCGCGATCCCGGCCACGGTCGTGCAGATCAACCCCAAAAACGTCACCTACGAGGCGTTCGGCACGCTTGGTGAGGGTGGCAAGGTGGTCTACGCGAACCTCGACAGCCAGCCGGTCGAGGTCAGGCTCGCCGCACTGCCCTGGTCGGTTTCCGAGACGACGATGTCGCCCTCGGCGACGCTGAGCCTCGTCATGCAGGTGGACGGGGACTCGGCCGGATGCCGCATCCTCGTCGACGGCAAGGTCCGTGACGAGCACGTGGTGTCCCACCAAAACGCCGCCGTCGCATGCACGGTGACCGCGGCATGAACGACGAGGCACCCACCGGGGCCATCGAGACCGAAGAACCGGTCCCGGCCGACAAACCGGTCAAGCGACCCCTCCTCGCCAGACTGTGCCGGCAGTTCGCGGTGCCGATCGTGGTGTTCTGGGTGCTGCTGGGCGTCGTGGTGAACGTGTTCGTGCCCTCCATCGAGGAGAACACCAAGGCCAACGCCAAGGCTCTGGTCCCCCGCGATTCGCCGTCGTCGCAGGCCGCGCTCGTGCAGGGCAGCGCGTTCAAGGAATCCGACTACACCAGCGCGGTCGTCATTCTTTTCGAGACCCAGGGCCGCAAGCTCGGCGACCAGGACCGCCAGTTCTATGACGAGGTGGTGCGCCGCCTGCGCAACGACAAACAGCACGTGCAGTCACTGCTGGACCTCTGGGGCAAGCCGGTCACGAAGTCGGGACAGCAGAGCGCCGACGCCGAGGCCGCCACCCTCACGGTCCGCCCGACGGGTGACACCGGTGACGCCACCTCGAGCCGGTCGATCGACGCCATCCGGGACATCGTGGCCAAGGTTCCGAAACCGCAGGGCCTCAACACCTATGTGACGGGACCGGCCGCGCTCAACACCGACACGCTCGACGCCGCCGACGCCAGCATGTTCACGCTCACGATCGTGTCGGTGATCGTCATCATCATCATGCTGCTGCTCGCCTACCGCTCGGTGGCACGAGCCCTCATACCGCTGGTGGGTGTGCTCCTGATCCTGGCGACGGCCCGGGGCGTCGTCTCGTTCCTCGTCGGGCTGCACGTCCTGGGGATCTCGTCGTTCGCGATGAACATGCTCGTCGCCTTGGTTTTGGGCGTGGCCACCGACTACGGCATCTTTTTCATCGGCCGCTACAACGAGGCGCGCCGGGCGGGCCACGACAAGGAGTCCGCCTACTACGAATCGGTCGCCAACACCTCGCACGTCATCCTCGGATCGGGCATGGCGATCTCCGGATCGACGCTGTGCCTCAGCCTGACGAAACTCAACTATTTCCGCACCCTTGGGCCGCCCTGCTTCGTGGGGATGGTCGTGGCGGTCGTCGCCGCGCTCACCCTGGGTCCCGCGATGCTCGCGCTGGGGGGCCGCATCAAGTGGTTGCAGCGGATCAGCTCGACGAGCCCGATGTGGCGCCGGCTCGGGACCGCGATCACCCGGTGGCCGGCCGCGTTCATCTTCGTCGCCCTGCTCGTCGTTCCGCTGTGCCTCATGAATCTGGCCACGTACAAGGTCAGCTACAACGACCGGGACTTCGCGCCCGACACGGTCGAGTCGGTCCGGGGGTACGCGGCCTCTGACCGGCACTTCCCGCCGAGCCAGCTGTCCGTCGACACCGTCTACGTGCACTCGGACCACGACATGCGCAACACGACCGACCTGATCTCCCTGGACCGGATCGCCAAGACCATCCTGCGGGTTCCCGGCATCTCCATGGTGCAGGGCATCACCCGGCCGAACGGCCGGCCCCTGGAACACGCTTCACTTCCCTACTCCATGGGGTCGGTGGGAACGAAGATCGGCGAGAACCTCGCCTTCTTCAAGGATCGGGTCGCCGACATCGACACGACGGCAGACCACATGGGCAAGCTCATCGAGGAAACGAACACTCTGGAGCAGCTCACCCGCAGACTGGCGGACCTCACCGAGCAGTTGACCGCCGGCACCCACATGTCGCGCGAGGCCACCGAGCGAATGCGCGCCATCACCGACGAGGTGCGCGACAACCTCGCCAACGTCGACGACTTCTTCCGTCCCATGCGCAGCTACCTCTATTGGGAGAGGCACTGCTATGACATTCCGATCTGTTGGACCCTTCGGTCGCTCAGCGAAACGGTTGACAACGTCGACCAGGTGAGCGAACAGCTCGGCGATTTGGTGAAGGGGCTCGCCATCATCGACTCGGTCACTCCGCAAATGGTGCCCGAGATGCAGGCCATGGCCGAACACATGGGAACGATGGTCAAGGAAATGCGGGCGATGCAGTCGCTGACGCTGAGCACGCAAAGCACGCTGCACGCGATGATCCCGCAGATGGAAGTCATGATTCATCCGATGATCGACATGGCACAGGCATTCGACAACGCCAAGAACGACGACTTTTTCTTCCTGCCGCCCGAGTCGCTTCAGACGGAGAACTTCAAGGTCGGTCTCGATTTCTTCATGACACCGGACGGCAAGGGCGCCCGCTTCCTGGTTTTCCATGAGGGCGAGGCGATGAGCCCGGCGGGAATCCAGCAGTCGAGGAACGCATCAGCCGCCGCCCATGAAGCCATCAAGCAGACGGCGCTCTCGAACGCCAAATTGGACATGGCGGGCGCCTCGCCGACCTACCGCGACGTGGAGGACTTCTCGCACAACGACCTCATCCTCATGATGCTGGCGACCTTCGGGCTGGTGTTCGTCATCGTCTTGGTCATCACCCGGGCACTCGTCGGCTCCATCCTGGTCCTGGTCGTCGTCGTGCTTTCCTTCGCCGGGTCGTTGGGATTGGCGTCGCTGATCTGGGAGACGCTGCTCGGCACACAGCTGCATTGGCTGAACGTCCCCATCGCGTTCATCGTGCTGGTGGGGGTGGGTTGCGACTACAACCTGCTGCTGCTCTCGCGGTACCGGGAAGAGCTGGACGCCGGCATTCAGACGGGCATGATCCGCGCGATAGCGGGCTCGCTGAGTGTGGCGGTCACTGCGGCCCTGGTCCTCGCCGGGACGATGCTGGCGCTGCTTTCCAGCGACGTGAAGAACATCGGGCAGGCGGGGTCGACGATCGCGATCGGACTGGTTTTCGACATGTTCGTCATGCGGCTGTGCCTGGTGATGCCGCTCGCCCGGCTGCTGGGCCCGTGGTTCTGGTGGCCGCAGCGGGTGCTCAGCCGGCCCCGCAGGGCCGCGGCCGGCCTTCGGCCGGCGGCCGTGCCGCCGCTGTGAGTCAGCCGCCGGATCAACGGCTCACAGGGGCCGGAAACGCATGCACTGTTTGACGGTCTTGAAATTCTGCCCGCAATAGATGCACCGCATTCGGCCCGAGCGGGCGATCCTGAGCAGAGAAGCCCGCACCCACTTGCGGTAGTGGACGGTGCACACCGGCTGATGACCACCGCAGGGCCGGTGCCGCAACGCTAGCCAGCTCGCCGGCCGCTCACACCCGTACGCGCTTGCACAACGCAGCGGCTCGTCCCACACGGATACCACGGCGTCGAAGGACTCGGCGGTCTCGGGCCGGATGGCATCCGGTGTCTCCGGACGCGGGGTCATGCAGGTGCCTATACCCAGCGGCGCTCACGTCAACCGCCACGGCGGGATCCATTCGCGCGGCGGATACCCGCGTCAGCCGCACACCGATGGGTTCGCGCCAGCCGTAGTCCCCGCTGGGGGTTTTCCGGAAGCGGGTATGGGTGCCAGCGGCGATGCGTCTTTTGCCAGGAGTCTCGATTATTGACACACGCACGAACCCCGTCCGAGCGACCGGCTTGTTGCGTGGCGCGCAAGCCGTGCCGAGCGAGTGCAACGCGAGATGGCGACCGAAGAAAGTAGCGAAGGAAGTGATGTGGCGGTGGAACAACGGCATCGCGTTGTCGTGATCGGCTCCGGGTTCGGCGGGCTCACCGCCGTCAAGGCGCTCAAGCGCGCTGCCGTCGACGTCACGATGATCGCCCGCACCCAGCACCACCTGTTCCAGCCACTGCTGTACCAAGTGGCGACCGGCATCATCTCGGAGGGCGAAATCGCCCCCGCCACCCGGGTGATCCTGCGCAGGCAGAAGAACGCCAAGGTGTTGCTGGGCGACGTGTTGCACATCGATCTCGAAGGCCGCCAAGTCATTTCCGAGGTCCTCGGCCGTCGCTACACGTGCGACTACGACACATTGATCGTCGCGGCGGGGGCGGGCCAATCCTATTTCGGCAACGACCATTTCGCCGAGTTCGCGCCCGGCATGAAGACCATCGACGACGCGCTGGAGTTGCGCGGCCGCATCCTCGGGGCGTTCGAGCAGGCGGAGCTCTCCAGCGATCCGGCGCACCGGCAGAAGCTGTTGACCTTCACCGTCGTGGGTGGCGGTCCGACGGGTGTGGAGATGGCGGGCCAGATCGCCGAACTGGCCCGCGAGACGCTGAAAGGCTCCTTCCGCAACATCGACTCCGCCACGGCGCGGGTGATCCTGCTGGACGCCGGGGATGCGGTGCTCCGACCGATGGGACCCAAACTCGGCAGGAAGGCACAGGACCGGCTGCAGAAAATGGGCGTCGACATTCAGCTGGGCACGGTCGTCGTCGACGTCGATCGCGATGGCTTGACGGTGAAGGATGCTGACGGGACCGTCCGGCGCATCGAATCGCAATGCAAGGTGTGGTCGGCGGGCGTATCGGCCAGCCCGTTGGGCCAAGACATCGCCGACCAGTCCGCGGCTGAGATCGACCGTGCCGGCCGCGTCAAGGTGCTGCCGGATTTGTCGATTCCGGGCTATTCGAACGTGTTCGTGATCGGCGACATGGCCTGCGTGGAAGGCGTGCCCGGCATGGCCCAGGGCGCGATCCAGGGCGCCAGGTACGTGGCGAGAGTGATCAAGACGGAACTCAAGGACGCCGACCGCGCAGAACGGAAGCCGTTCACCTACTTCGACAAAGGATCGATGGCCACGGTGTCGCGGTGCTCAGCGGTGGCCAAGGTCGGCCCGATCGAGTTCGGCGGGTTCGTCGCCTGGTTGGCCTGGCTGTTCCTGCACTTGGTGTACCTGGTGGACTTCAAAAGCAGGACCACGACATTGGTCTCGTGGATCCTGACGTTCTTGAGCACGCGTCGCGGCCAACTGACGATCACGGAACGGCAGGCCACCGCCAGCGTCACGCCTCAACAGCTGGAGGACATGGCTGCGGCGACTTGAGACGAACAGGTTTCCGCCCGGCCCGTTCAGAAACCTTGCCTCACAGCGCTTTACACTGCTCGGTTGGTGCGGTGCGGGATGGTGATGTCGAGGGCGGTGCCCCCGCCCAGGGGGCTGGCCACACGCATCCAGCCGCCGAGCACCTCGATGCGGTCCTTGAGGCCGATCAGCCCGGAGCCCTTACCCGAGTCCGCCCCGCCGACGCCGTCGTCCGAGATGAGCAGGGTGAGGTTCATGTCGTCGGCGTGCGCACGCACCCTCACCTCGGATGCCTGAGCGTGCTTGGCCGCGTTGGTCAAAGCCTCCGCGACCACGTAGTACGCGGCGACCTCGACGGACTCCGGCAACCGGTGGTGGATCGCGACATCGAGGTCGACGGGCACCGACGAGCGACGGGCCAGCGTCTTGAGCGCCGCGGGCAGGCCACCGGTCGACAGCACCGCCGGATGGATGCCCCGGGAAATCTCCTGCAGCTCGGTGAATACGTCGGTCAAACCCGAAACCGCCTCGGAAAGCTCGTGTTTCAGGGCCTCGGACTCGGGTGGCACCGACTCCTGCGCGAGACGGAGTTTCAGGCCCAGGGAGACGATCCGTTGCTGGGCTCCGTCGTGGATGTCTCGTTCCAGGCGGCGACGGGCGTCGTCGGCGGCCGCCACGATCCGGGCCCGCGACGCGAACAGCTCCTCGCGGGTGGTCGCGGCCGCGATCGCCGTCGCCACCAGTTCGGCGAATTCGACGATGCGAGCTTCGGTGTCAGGCGGCAAGGGATCGTGTTCGGTGGTGGCCACCACGGCCAACCCCCACAGCCGCTCGTCCACCACGATCGGCGCCCCGATCCGCGACCTGACACCCAACTCCCGAACGCGCTCGGCGATGGGGCCGGCAGCGCCCTCCCAGCTGTCCATCCGCGCCGCGCGCCGCGAACGCAACACCCTCGCGGCGACGTTGTCGCCCTCGGTGCCCAGCCGCTCCCCCACCTCCAAATGCGCCACTCCGGGCGCCGCATGGGAGGCCACGACGACGATCGCCGCGCCGTCGTCCTCGAAATGGAGCACCTCGGCGCTCCCCACGTCCAGGCAGTCGGCCATCTCCTCGGCCACCGCCGAGAACACCTCCGCCTGACTGACCCCCTGCGCGACCAGCGTCGCCACCCGCCGCAGCGCCGTCTGCTGCCTGGCCAGCACGCTCAGGTTGTCGGCGAGCTCGCGCAGGCTGTCGCGGCTGGCCTGCAACGCAGATCTGGTGGCGGCGTTGGCAATCGAGGTGCCCACCAGATCCGCGAAATCCGCCATGCGCGACTCGGTGTCGGGCGGCAAGGGTCCCGCGCGCGACGCCACGCCGACCGCACCCCAGACATGGCCACCGACGACGACGGGGACCGCGACCATGGATTGGATGCCGAGCTCGCGGATGTAGGCGGCCGTCGAGCCGGCCGCACCGTCGTGGGTGTCCATGCGGGCAGGCCTCCCGGTGCGCAGCACCATCGGCGCGACGTGGTCACCGCCCAGCGAGAAACGCTGGCCGGCCGTCGGCGCACTCATGTCCAACTCCTCCACGCGCCCGACTGCCTCCACGACCACGTCGTCACCGTCGAAACGAATCACCGTCGTGTTGTAGACGTCCAGGCATTCCCCCAGCTGCTCGGCGACCGCGGTGAAGACCTCGGCGGGCTCCGCCTCGCGGGCAACGAGTTCGGCCACCAGGCGCAACGCCGTCTGCTGGCGGGCGAGGTCGCGCAGGCTGTCACGGCTGGCTTGAAGTTCAAACCTGGTGGCGGCGTTCGCGATCGACGTGGCCACCAGATCGGCGAAGTCGGCCATGCGCGCCTCGGTGTCGGGCGGCAGCGGCTCGTCGCGCGACGCCGAGGCGAGCACGCCCCACACCTGTCCGCCCACGGTGATCGGCACGCCGACCATGCACCGCACCCCGATGTCGCGGATGCGCGCTGCCGACGCGCCCGCCGCATGGTCGTGGCTGTCCATTCGGGCGGGCCGACCGGTGCGCCGGATGATCGGCGCGATGTGGTCGCCGGTCAGGGGGAACCGCTCGCCGATCGCCGGGGGGTTCGGCAGATCCGGCTCGGTGCGGCCAAGAGCCTCGATGACGATGGCATCGTCGTCGAACCGGCCGACGGTTGTGTTGTAGACGTCCAGACAGCCGGCGGTTTCCTCGGCCACCGCCCGAAAAACCTGACGGGGCTCGGCCTCGCGCGCCACCAGTTCGGCCACCCGCCGCAGCGCCGTCTGGTGTCGTGCGAGGTCGCGCAAACTGTCGCGGCTCGCCCGAAGCTGGTCCCTGGTAGCCGCGTTGGCGATCGCGGTGGCGACCAGGTCGGCGAAATCGGCTATCCGGGCTTCGGTCTCAGGAGGCAGCTTCGTCCGCGCCGCGACCGCAAGCACTCCCCACAAATCCGAGCCGACGACGATGGGGACACCAACGACTGATTGAAGGCCGCCCTGACGGATGCGTGCGGCCCATGCGCCCGAAGCGTTCTCGTAGTCATCGATTCGTGCCGGCCGACCGTCTCGCCGAACCATTAGAGCGATGTTGTCCCCCTCTATCACGAACCGTTCCCCCACCACCGGAAGGTTCGGCATCTCGGAATCGGCGCGCGCGACGGCCTCCACGATCGTCGCGTCGCCTTCGTAGCGGACCACCGTCGCATTGTGGACGTCGAGGATGCCGGCAATTTCCTCCGCGACCGCGTGGAACACCGCTGCCGGCTGCGCCTCACGCGCGACCAGTTCCGCCACCCGGCGCAAAGCCGATTGGCGTCGAGCGAGCTCGCGCAAGCTGCTGCGGCTGGAATCCAGCTGCTCGCGCGCCGCCGCGTTGACTATCGCTGTCGCGACCAGATCGGCGAAGTCGGCGATGCCCACCTCGGCGTCGGCCGGCAGCGGATCGTCCCGTGAGCCCACGGCGGCCACGCCCCACAGTTGTTCACCGACCATGATCGGGACTCCGACCATCGATTGGATGCCCATCTCCCGCAGGCGTGCCGCCGAAGCACCCACCACGTGCTCGTGGCAGTCCACCCGAGCGGGTCGTCCCGTGCGCCGCACGATCGCGGCGACGTCGTCGCCGTCGAGCGGAAACCGCTCGCCCACCGCCGGCGGATTGGGCAGGTCGATCTCCGGACGCCCAAGCGCCGCAATGACGATGTCATCGCCTTCGTAGCGACTCACCGTCGCGTTGTAGACGTCCAGAATGTTGGCCATCTCCTCGGCCACCGCGTTGAACACCTCGGCGGGCTCCGCATCGGAGGCGACCAGTTCGGCCACGCGCCGCAACGCCGTCTGATGGCGGGCCAGCTGACGCAGGCGATCGCGGCTGGCGCGCAGGCGTTCCTGGCTGGCATCCAGTTGCTCGCGCGTCGCGCTGTTGGCGATGGCGGTGGCCACCAGATCCGCGAAGTCCGCGATGCGCGCCTCCGAATCGAACGACAGGGGCTCCCGCTCCGCGGACGTGGCCGAAAGCATTCCCCAGACCCGGCCATCGACGATGACCGGAACGCCGAACGCAGTACGGACGGCGCCCCCTTGGCTCGTCGGCTCTCCCGTGCTCAACACCTTCGACAGGAGTTCGTCGTCCGCCACCGCCAGGCGGGCCCCGTCCGAGACCTGCGACATCCCTGCCCCTTGCCGGTCGGCGAGGATCGTGGCGGTCCCGTCGTCGTCGTAGCGGGACAGCCGCGCATCCGCCACGTGCATGCACTGCACCATTTCGCGGTAGGCGGCGTCGAAAACCTCCACCGGATTCGCCCCCCGCGCAATGAGGGTGGCCACCCGCCGCAACGCCGCCTGGTGCTCGGCAAGCTCACGCAGGGTGTCGCGGCTGGCTTCGAGCATGATTCGGGTTTCGCGGAGCTGCTCTTCTTCTTCGCGTTGCGCGGTGACATCCCGGCCGACGGCGTAAAACAATCCCCGATGTGGCGTGACGCTCCATTCGATCCATCGGACGGAACCGTCGCGGGTGGTGGCCCGATTCTCGAAACGAACCGGTCCAAGGCCATTGGAGAGGTCTTTTATCTGGTCGCTCAATCGATCCATGTCTTCCGGCGGCACCAATTCGAACGGCGCTGGCGCCAACTCGTCCACGGTGTAACCCAGGGCCTGTTCGAAGGCCGGATTGACGTCGAGGAGTTTGCCCCGGTCGGAAATGACCATCAGGTCGGAGGTCAATTCGAAGAACTGTTCCAGGCTGTGACGGCCCCCGACAGCACTGTCGTTGGCCCGGTCGCCGGCGGCGGTGAGTAAGGCCTCCAGGGTGGGGAGCACCCGGAGCAGGCGCCTGCGCGTCGCGCGGGGCAGATCATGCGGCACCTCGAATGCGCCGAACGGCACGCCGTCCAGGTGCAAGGTGATCGTCCCCGGGCGGTCGTCGCCGGCCGCCTCCGCCGAACTCACGGACCTGAACCGCAAGCCGAAGGTGGCTGCAAGGTGCCGGCCCGCTTCCCGGGCGGCGGACGATAGATCGCCTGCGCGGGAGACGATGTGAGCCAACTGGGACAACAATTCGGCCTCGCGGCGGCGATTCGCGCCCGCCGAAACAGCGGCCGCCGCGGCGGCCCCGAAGTTGCCGATCACAATTACGCCCAACAGAACCGCGTAGACCACGCCGATCGGGTCCTCCGGTCCCACTTGACTGAGGAGAACGACCAGCGCGATTTCGATGATCAAGAATCCAGCCGCGGCGGTGACCACAATCCCGGGCACCGAAAGTGCCCGCGGCCAAACCGACGGGTTGGCGCGCGCAGCCATTGACGTGCGGACAAGGCGCCGACGGCCGGGCGACATCTTTTCAGTATGTATCGTTCCGACGTTCGGCAAAGCCCCCGTCGCGGCTTTTGGAATTCCTCGCCGCCCCGCCCGGTATTGCGTGGCGGCCGAGCAGATCAGCCCTCGGCAAAGATTTTCCGGTAATGGAATTGGCGGTGACGGCTACGGCACGGCCGCAGTACGCTCATCCGGTGGCGGATACGTCATACGCATCCTGCGGCGATTTGAGCCTTGCGTATCAAGTGTTCGGCGACGGGCCGATCGAGCTGGTCCTCATCCCGCCGTACGTCAGCCACGTCGAGCTGTTCTGGACGCTGCCCGAATACAAGGCGTTCTTCGAGCGTCTCGGCACCTTCTGTCGCGTCGTGGTGTTCGACAAGGCCGGGGTCGGGTTGTCGGACCCGGTCCCGAAGGTCCGATCGGTGGACGATCGAGCCGCCGAAATCGAGGCCGTCATGGACACGGTTGGCTTCGAGAAGGCCGTCCTCCTCGCGTTGAGCGAGGGTGGCCCGGCGGCCATTGTCTGGGCGGCACGCCGACCGGAGCGAACGCGGGCGTTGATCCTGCACGGCACGTACGCCACCTTGGGCGGCCTCGAGTGGGACGACCTGGATCGCAGCCCGGAGGAGGTGCGGGCGCGTATCGTTCGCGAACTCGGTGACGAATACACCCCGACGATTCAGCAGCTCGAACGCTGGCAGGACTTCGGCGACGCCGTCCGCTCGGATTGGGGCGACGGTCGGGCGGTCAAGTGTCTGGTGCCGTCGGTTCGGTCGATCCGCCAGCTCGGAATGATGGAGCGGATGTGCGCGAGCCCCGGAATGGCACGGGCGACCGTCGAGGCGTCGTTCGGCATCGACGTGCGACCGATCCTGCCGACCCTCAACGTCCCAACGCTCATCGTCCACGCCCGAGGGGACCTCGGGGTGCCGGTGCAGTACGGGCGATACCTCGCCGACCACATCTCGGGGGCGCAATTGCTCGAGGTCGAGGGCGTGGACCATGCGCCCTGGTTCACCGAGCCCGAAAGGACCACAACGGCGATCGAGGAGTTCCTCACGGGCACCCATGCAGCGCCGCCGCGGTCACGTCGTGCCCTGCGCGCCGTGCTGTTCACCGATATCGTCGCCTCGACGCAGCACGCGGCGGCGGCGGGCGACGACCAGTGGCGTGCGGTCCTGCAGCGCTTCGACGAAGTGATGCGCGAACTCACCCAAGGGTTCGAAGGCACGGTGGTCAAGAGCACCGGCGACGGCCACCTCGCCACCTTCGACGGCCCGACGCAGGCGATCCGGTGCGCCGAGGCGTTGCGCGCCGAGGCCGAGACACTCGGCATACGAATCCGTTCCGGCATCCATACGGGCGAGTGCGAACTGCTCGACGGGGACATAGCCGGGATTGCGGTGCATGTCGCCGCGCGGATCCTGGGGCAGGCCGGCGCCGGCGAAATCCTCGTCTCCCGCACCGTCCGTGACCTTGTCATCGGCTCGGGCATAGGCTTCGACGACCGCGGCAGCGTCGAGTTGCGAGGAGTGCCCGGCACCTGGCAACTGCTGGCGGTCGATCCGCGCGGTGCCAGGGCGGGAACGGTTGAGGCCGCGCTGGCGTCAATGCCTACCCCCGGCCCACGCACCGCGATGCGCCCGTCGGACCGCGCCGTGGAGGTCGTGGCCAGGCGGGCACCGTGGCTCCTGCGCGGCATGGCAGTCCTGACCAAGAGCACCGACCGCAAATGAGCACAGATGATGAGTGATTCCCGCCGTCCCGGTTTCGTCGACGTCCACGCTCATTTCGTCACGAACTGGTACGCCGACCTGGCCAGCGCCGCCGGACATCGACTGCCCGACGGCATGCCGACCTGGCCCAGCTGGTCGGTGGAAACGCACCTGGAACTGATGGACCGTTCCGGCATTGACACCGCGGTGCTGTCCGTCTCTTCTCCAGGTGTTCACTTCGGTGACGACGCCGCCGCGCGGGTGTTGGCGCGCCGGCTCAACGAGTTCGCCGCTGACATTGTGCGCGAACATCCGCGGCGCTTCGGTTTGTTCGCCACCCTTCCGTTGCCCGACGTCGACGGCGCGCTGGCCGAAATCGAATATGCTCTGGGCTCTTTGGGCGCAGACGGGGTCATTGTCGAGAGCAACTTCGACGGCACCTACCTCGGTGACGCACGACTGGAGCCGGTCTTCGTCGAACTCGACCGTCGCGCCGCCGTTGTCCTGATCCATCCCACTTCGCCGGTGTGCTGGCAACAGAGCGCCCTCGGCCGTCCGCGCCCAATGATCGAATTCATCTTCGACACCGCGCGAACCGTCACCGACCTGCTCTTTGCCGGTACCTTCGAGCGCCACAACCGCATTCAGGTCATCGTCCCGCACTGCGGCGGCGCTCTACCGGTGATCGCCGACCGGGTCAACGGGTTCATGAAGCTGGCCGGACACGTCGACGACGGCTCGACCGACGCGATCACGATCCTGCGCCGCCTGCACTACGACACCGCCGGCACTGCGTTCCCCCGCCAGATCCCCGCGCTGCTGAGCCTGGTCGACAGCGACCGCCTCCTCTACGGCAGCGATTACCCGTGGACACCGGCGCCGGTCGCCGAGCTCCACACCGCCGTCTTCACGAACACGCCCGGACCCACCGGCACAGCCGGCTGGCGGGCGGTGACGACCGAGAACGCGCACCGGCTAATGCCGCGGCTGGCCCGATGACGCGAGCGTAGCGAGTCCGGATCGCACCGCAGCGATGCCATGAAAGTCGCAAGCCCACAGGAACACCGCTCAGAGTGCCGTCGAAGGATCAGTTGACACAGATGGTGCCGTTGAAATGCGTGCCGTCGCCGGTCAGGCATCCGTTCGGCGGATCCTTGGGCAAGCCCGGCGGCAGGCAGTTCTGCCGGTAGTTGTCCCAGTACCAACCCTGGGGACAGTCGGCCGAATTCTCCGAGGCGTCCGTTGCCAACAGCGGCGCCAGGCCCAGCCCCACCATGGCGACCCAGGCCGCTGCCAAAGCGATTTTGAAGTTCCTCATCACGCTGATCTCCCTTGTGCTCGAATTGCGATTCCCAGCCAGAGGCGTTACCGGGCGCGAACCGCCCCTCCCGAGTGTCGCCGCCGGCGCCGGTTGAGAGCTTCCTGCCAGCCCCAGACCAGCCCACCGGCCAGCACCAAATTCGGCGCCGTCAGGTTCGCTGCGCGAATCTCGTTGGCACGCATCACGATCCTGACGAATCGTCAGAATTCAAACCACCGGCCGAAATACCTGCTGGCAGGTATGCCCGTTTGGCGGTGGCCGTAACGACACGCTCCTGCCCGGTCAGCATGCTGATTACAGCACCGCGCAGGCAAGGAGCTGCGCGGAAGCGCTTGCGTCAAGCGAAGTTTCAGAGCTAGGCGACTACGTCCACAGCGCCGGCCATCAGCCGGCGCCTGAAAATGGAGGAACAACCATGGCATACCGGACCGTCAACCCGTACAACAACGAGGTTGTCGCCACCTTCGACGAGCTCACCGACGCGGAGGCGATGAACCTGCTCGCCCAGGCGCAGAAGACATTTGAGTCCTGGAGCCAGACGTCCTACGCCGAGCGCGCCGCGTTGTGCCGGCGCGCCGCCGCCGTCCTCACCGAGCGGCCCGACGAGTTCGCTCGCCTGCTGACGCTGGAGATGGGCAAGCTGTACAGGGAGGCGCTGGGCGAGGTGGCGCTGAGCGCGCACATCTTCGCCTACTACGCCGACAACGCCGAGAAGTTCCTGGCGCCGGAGCGCATCGACACGATCAGCGTCAACGACAACGCGATGCTCGTCAGCCAACCGCTCGGGGTGATCCTGGGCGTGCAGCCGTGGAACTTCCCCTTCTACCAGCTGGCGCGCGTGGCGGCCCCGAACCTGATGGCCGGCAACGTGGTCATGGTCAAGCACGCCTCCAACGTCCCCCAGGCCGCGGCGGCCTTCGAGCGGTTGCTGCTGGAGGCGGGTTTCCCTGAGGGCGCCTACACCAACCTGTTCGCGACCAAGGAACAGATCAACATGCTGATCGACGACCCGCGGGTGCGCGGAGTGTCGCTGACCGGCAGCGAGGGCGCCGGCAGCGTCGTCGCGGCCCGGGCCGGCAAGAACCTGAAGAAGTCGACCATGGAGCTGGGCGGCTCGGACGCGCTGATCGTGCTGGACGACGCCGACCTGGACAAGACCGTCCCGTGGGCGGTGTGGGGCCGGATGAACAACGGCGGGCAGTGCTGCGTGGCCTCCAAGCGGATCATCGTCGCCGAGGAGATCGCCGACGAGTTTTTGGAGCGGTTCTCCGCCGCACTCGGCGAGCTCAAGGCCGGCGACCCGTTCGACGAGGGGACGACCCTGCCGCCGATGTCGAGCCAGGGTGCGGCCGACGAGCTGAACGACAAGATCAAGGCCGCGGTCGAGGCCGGCGCGACGGCCATCCCGCTCGGCGTGCCGGTGCCCACCACGGGTGCGTTCGTGCAGCCGACGATCCTGACCGACCTGACCCCGGACAACCCCGCGTACTACCAGGAGTTCTTCGGGCCGGTGGCGCTGTTCTTCCGCGCTACGAGCGAGGACGACGCCGTACGGCTGGCCAACGACTCGCACTTCGGGCTCGGCGGTTCGGTGTTCACCCAGGACCCGCAGCGTGGCGTCGAGGTGGCCAAGCGCATCGAGACCGGCATGGTGTTCGTCAACCACCCCACCTGGACCAAGCCGGACCTGCCGTTCGGCGGCGTCAAGCTGTCGGGCTACGGGCACGAACTCTCCGGCATCGGCATTGCAGAGTTCGTCAACAAGAAGCTGATCAACGTCGTGCCGATCGACGCGCCCGAGTAACCAATCCCCGAGTGGCTCAACGCAAAGGAAGGCAATCATGGCTGACTTCACCGTGGGGAAGTACCTCGCGAAACGGTTCGAGCAGATCGGGCTGAAGCACTACTTCATGGTCCCCGGGGACTACAACCTCGTCCTGCTCGACGAGCTGCTGGAAAACGAGAACGTCGAGCAGATCGGCTGCTGCAACGAGCTCAACGCCGCCTATGCGGCCGAGGGCTACGCCCGGGTGAACGGCGTCGGTGCGGTGCTCACCACGTTCAACGTCGGGGCGTACTCGGCGCTGAACGGGGTGGCCGGCGCCCACGCCGAACGCCTGCCGGTGATCATGGTGTCCTCGAGCCCCAACACCAACGACGCGGGTGAGAACCACATCCTGCACCACACGGTCGGCACGCACGACTTCACCGCGCAATACGAGGTGTTCCGCCAGGTGACCTGCGCGGCGGTGCGCATCCAGCACCCGGACAACGCACCGGCGATGATCGACGAGGCGATCAGCGCGGCGCTGCGCGAACGGAAGCCCGCCTACATCGAGATCCCGTGCAACCTGTCGGCCGCGCCCTGTGCGGCGCCGGCGCCGTTCTCGGAACTGCCGGCGTGGCAGCCGAGCAACGCTCGGATGCTGGCCGACGCCGTCGCCCGCGCGACCGACCTCATCGGCCGGGCGAAAAAGCCAATCCTGTTGGCGGGCGTGCACCTTCGCGCCTACGGTGCGATCGACGCCTTCCGTGAGCTCGCCGAGGCGCTGGGGTGCGCGGTGGCGGTGATGCCGAACGCCAAGGGGTTCTTCCCGGAAGACCACCCGCAATATGCCGGGATCTACTGGGGCGAGGTGAGCACCCCGCAGTGCCAGGCCATCGTCGACTGGGCCGACCTGATCGTGGCCGCCGGTCCGGTGTTCAACGACTACACCACGGTCGGATACAGCGCCATGCCGCCGCGCAAGCGGATGATCAACGCCGAGCCCCGGGTGGTGCGCTTCCCCGACGCCGAGTTCACCGGCGTGGCGCTGGCGGACTTCCTGTCCGACCTCGCCAAGAAGGTGGCGGCCAACGACGCGACCCTGACTCAGTACAAGCGCCTGCGGGGGACGGCATCGGAGGCGCCGCGGCCGGCGGCCGACGACCCGTCGGCGCCGCTGAGCCGGGTCGAGATGTGGCGCCAGATCGAGGAAGAACTGGACTCCGACACCACCCTGCTGGTGGAGACCGGCGACTCCTGGCTCAACGGCATGTACACGCGGCTGCCCGGTGGCGCGCGGTTCGAGATCGAGATGCAGTGGGGCTCGATCGGCTGGTCGGTACCCGCCAGCTTCGGCTACGCGATGGGCCTCGAGGACGACCG